>NZ_JBEZDW010000035.1:0-62834 GCF_040802045.1 Microbispora sp. NPDC049125
GATACAAAATCAGATCCTGATCCAGCGACACCCGGCCGAAGTCCATCGCCACCGTCGTCGTCGTCTTGTTCGGCGTCAACCCCAGATCGTCGATCCCCGCCGAGGCGTCGGTCATCACCGCCTCCGTCGTCAACGGGACGATCTCCGACACCGCCCCCACGAAGGTGGTCTTCCCGACACCGAAACCCCCCGCGACCACGATCTTCGTCGAGGTCAGGCCACGACTAGAGCCTGCGAAGTCCACTGAGCACCCTTTCCAGCAAGTCCCGATCCGGCTTGCCCGCATCCAGCTGAGGCTGATGCACGTGCACCAGCCCCTCGGCCGCCATGTCGGAGATGACCACCCGCACCACACCCAGCGGGATCCGCAGCAGCGCCGACACCTCGGCCACCGACCGCACCTGACGGCACAGCGAGCAGATCGCCTGACGCTCCGGGGTGAGAAGGGACAGGTCCTGGTGGATCGAGGTGGCGGAGGAGACGAGCGCCTCCATGGCCAGATGCAGGCGCGCAGCCGTGCGCCCCCCGGTCACCGCGTAGGGCCGCACCAGGGAGCTTTGCTCAGGCGCCGCCGCGGCATGGGCGACCGGGCCCGTACCGCCGTGCTGCCGGTGGGCGTCGTCCACCGGCGGATAGGGCTCACCGTTCCAGCCGCCGCCTGCCACGACGTCCTCCTGACCTGCTCGTGCTCGCTCCGGATGTCAGCGGCCCGCCGGCCGCCTCGCCGTCTCCCCCGGTCTGTGGCCCGCCGGTCCGGCGGAGCCGTGTCACCGGGGGTTTGCCGCCTGCAGTTCGGCGCGGACCGCCGGGGTCAGCACCTGCCCGGCGCGCTCCACCAGCAACGTCATCTGGTAGGCCACCAAGCCCATGTCCGAGTCGGCCGAGGCCAGCACCGTGAGACACGAGCCGTCGCTGATCGACATGATCAGCAGCAGTCCCCGCTGCATCTCCACCACGGTCTGGGTCACCGGGCCGCCCTCGAACACCCGGGAGGCGCCCTGCGTCAAACTGATCAAACCGGCAGACACGGCCGCCAGCTGATCAGCCCGATCCTTGGGAAAACCGTCCGAATAGGCGAGCGGCAGACCGTCCGACGACACCACCACCGTGTGCGCCACGCCGGGCACGTTGTTCACGAAATCGGTGATCAACCAGTTGATGCCGCGCGCGGCCTGGCTCATTTCCCTCATGAGTTCTCCTTATCGGTGTCCTGGGCGTGAGGATCGCCCAGCGGCGCCGCCCCGGGGTATCCCTGGTCCTCGCCGGCCTCTCCACGGGCGACCGCCCGCCCCTGCCGGATGCCCTGCTGGAAACTGGAGAGCCTGCTGCGCACGCGCTCGGGTGAGAGCGTGGGCGGCGGAGTCGCCGGCGCCGCCGGGGCGGCGACCGAATCGGGGGAGGCCGGGGCGGCCGTCGCGGAGCCCGGCACCAGGTTGGCCTTGGGGACCCGCTTCGGCAGGCCGGAGGAGGTGACTCCGCCGAGCGCCGGCTCGCTGGCCGCCTTCGCCGCCTGCCACCCGGCGTCCGCGGGCGACGACCACGTCCGGGCCTGCGGCGCCTCCCCGTCGGAGTCGCCCTGCTCCCCCGGTCCGTCGACCTTCCTGAACCAGTCCGACTCGACCGCGGCGAAGATCGGCAAGAACTCCTCCTCCGCCTCCAGGGGCGAGGTCCGCACGACGGGAAGGGGGCCGGTGTTGTCGTCGCCGTCGAAGGGGCCGCGTCCCGGCGTTCCGGGCCAGCCGCCGCCGTCCTGGGACGGGCCCGGCCAGGAGCTGCTTCCCGGCGCGGGCAGGTGCCCGGGCCACGGCGTGTCGACCGGGGCCTCCCCGAGGCGCCCGCGGTCGAACGGGTTGGTGTCGAACGGGCTCACGTCGAAGGACGTGGTCTCGAACGGATCCCGCTCGGGCAGCGGCTTTTCGAACGGGTCCTGCTGGAAGGGCGGCCTGCCGAACGGCTTGGCCTCGGACGGGGCATCGAAGGAGCCGCGGTCGAATCCGCCGGAGTCGAACGGGTTACGCGCGAACGGATCCGGCTGCGCGGGCGGCGGCGTACCGAAGCCCTGATCGAAACCACCCGAATCGAACGCGTTGCGCGCGAACGGATCCGGCTGCGCGGGCGGCGGCGTACCGAAGCCCTGATCGAAACCACCCGAATCGAACGCGTTGCGCGCGAACGGATCCGGCTGCGCGGGCGGCGGCGTACCGAAGCCCTGATCGAAACCACCCGAATCGAACGCGTTGCGCGCGAACGGATCGGGCTGCAGACCCGTGTTCTCTCTCGGGAACGTCTCGAACGGGCCGCGCTCGAAGGGGTCGGCGTTGGGGGTGCCCACACCCGGGGCGTCGGCGCCGAACACCGGCTTGCGCGGCGCGGTCGCGAACGGCGTCGGGCTGGCCAGCGCCGGCGTGCCGAACGCCGGGGCGCCGAACTGCGGCCCGGCGCCCACGGCGGGCATGGGCCCGGTCAGCTCGGGCTGCGGCATGCCGGGCACGCTCGGGAAGGCCGTGCCGCCCGCGGCCAGCAGGCCCTCGGGCAGCAGCACCATGGCCGTCAGGCCGCCGGTGTCCTGCTGGCGCAACTGCACGCGGATGCCGTGGCGCAGGGCCAGGCGGCCGACCACGAACAGGCCCATCCGGCGGGACACCGAGACGTCCACGACCGGGGGGTTGGCGAGGCGGTAGTTGGCCTGGGCCAGCTCCTCGGCGGTCATCCCGATGCCCTGGTCGCTCACCGAGATGATCAGGCCGCCGCCGTCGATGCGGTTGCTCGACACGATGACCTTGGTCTCCCGCGGGGAGAACGAGATGGCGTTCTCCACCAGCTCGGCCACCAGGTGGACGACGTCGTTGACCGACTGGCCGGCGACCGCCACCCCCGGCTGCACCTGGAGCTGGACGCGCTCGTAGCTCTCGACCTCCGACAGCGAGGCGCGGACCACGTCGACGATCGGTACCGGCTGGCCCCAGCGGCGCGCGGCCTCCTGGCCGGCGAGGACCAGCAGGTTCTCACTGTTGCGGCGCATGCGGGTGGCCAGGTGGTCGAGCTTGAACAGGTTGCCGAGCCGCTGCTCGTCCTGCTCGCCCTGCTCCAGGCCGTCGATGAGCGACAGCTGCCGCTCCACCAGCGTCTGGGTCCGGCGCGACAGGTTCACGAACATGGCGTTGACGTTGCTGCGCAGCCGCGCCTCGTCGCCCGCCAGCCGTACGGCCTCGCGGTGGACCTCGTCGAAGGCCCGTGCCACTTCCCCGATCTCGTCCCGCGCGACCACGCCGATCGGGGCGATCACGGGCGTCTCTCCGGTGTCGCCGGCCTCACGCAGCCGCTGGACCGTGTCGGGCAGCCGGTGCCCGGCGATCTCCAGCGCCTCGCTGCGCAGGCGGCGCAGCGGCCGCACCAGCGACCGGGCCACGCCTGTGGTGATGAGGAGGACGGCGATCAGCAGGATGGCGACGGCCGCCGCGACGATGACGGCGCGGCGCTGCTCGTCGTCCTTGAGCGTCTGGCTGCGGCTCACGATGGCGGTGGTGAGCTTCGCCTCGACCGAGCGCATCCGGTTGATGGGCTGCGTCATCGTGTCGAACCACTGGCGGGTGTCGTCCCGGACCGTCTGGTCGAGGCCCTTCAGGCTGAAGCCGGCGTTGGCCCGGTCGAGCACGAGTGTGCGGAGGAACTCGGCCTGGTCCACCTTGCCGCCGGAGACGGTGGTGTCGTAGTCGGCCCGCTCGTCCCTGGTCGCGTTCTTGCGGAAGGCGCGCAGCTCGCGGTCCTCGGCCGAGACGGCGCCGAGGAAGTCCTGCAGCTGGGCCTGCTCGAAGCGGCCCACCGGCAGCACCGTGGTGAGCAGCCCGCGCTGGACCGAGGCCGCCTCCTTCGACTTGGCGAGGGCGGACAGCGTCACCGCCATGCCGGCGAGCTGGTCGTCCTGGGTGCCCTTGGCCAGTTCGTCCTGGAGCGCGAGGAGGTCCTCGATGACGAGGGAGTACTGCTCCAGCACCGCGCTCGGCAGGAGCTCGCCCCGCACGGCCTGCGCGCGCAGCGGCTCAAGGCTGTCGAGCTTGCCCTTGATGTGATCGACCTCGTCGCCGGCCTTGGTGCCGATCTTGGACCGCAGGTCGGTGGCGAGGTCCTTGACCTGGGCGGCGGCCTTGTCCACCAGCCCGATCTGGGTGGTCACTGTGGCGGTGGCCTTCGCCGGCCTGCCGATGGTGGCGTTCCACGCCGCGCGGTCGCGCTCGGCCTGTAACTCCTGGGTGAGCCCCGCCACGCGGTCGACCAGACGGGCGAGGTCGTTGATCTGCTGATAGCCGGCGGCGGTGCTGATCGAGGTGGACACCCTCAGCCCGCCGAGCAGCAGGGCCGCCACCGTGGGTATGAGGATCAGCGCCACGAGCCGGGAGCGCACGCGCCAGTTGCGCAGGAGGAAGCGGCTTCCCTCGTCGGGTTCCTGCTCAGCCGGAACCCCGGTCCCGGGGCTCGCTTCAGTCCGGGGGTCTTGTGTCCTCACAGGCTTCGCAACCTCTCGCCGTATGTGCGCACAGGTGGAGTGTCTCATCACAGCTGTGGCGGGCGTGACAGTAGAGACTTCCTGCAGGCGAGGGTATTGCAGCACACCCACACCAGGGAGGCCAACCGAACACCGCAGGACAAACGAGACATATAGGCACAGCGATGGCGGTAATTGCGTAAATATCGGGTCGCCATCATTACCAAATTGTGCCTGCCTGGCAAGGGCGGGGCCGAGGCGCTCCCACGACGAAGCGAGGACGACACCTGACGGTGCCGCCCTCGCGGGGGGTTGGTGTCCTAGAAGCTACGGCCGTAGGCGGCGCGCACGGTCAGGACGTACTCCACCAAACTGATGAGCGTCGTCTTCACGGCGTCCCTGGACCGGGCGCCGGTACGGACGACCGGCACCTGCGGCGCCAGGGAGAGCGCCTCCCTGACCTCCTCCTCCGAGTGGAGGAACTGCCCGTCCCAGCCGTTCATCGCGACCAGGAAGGGCAGCTGGGCCTCTTCGAAGTAGTCGATGGCCGGGAAGCAGTCCGCCAGCCGGCGGCTGTCCACGAGCACCACGGCGCCGATGGCGCCGCGGACGAGGTCGTCCCACATGAACCAGAACCGATGCTGACCCGGCGTACCGAACAGGTACAGGATCAGGTCCTGGTCCAGCGAGAGCCTGCCGAAGTCCATGGCGACCGTGGTGGTCGTCTTGTTCGGCGTGAGCCCGAGGTCGTCGATGCCGGCGCTGGCGTCGGTCATCACCGCCTCCGTCGTCAGCGGGAGGATCTCGGAGACGGCCCCGACGAAGGTCGTCTTGCCGACGCCGAACCCGCCCGCCACGACGATCTTCGTCGAGGTCAGCCCACGACTAGAGCCTGCGTAGTCCACTGAGCACCCTTTCGAGCAGGTTGAGGTCTGGCTGTCCCTGGTTCAGCTGCGGCATGTGCAGGCGGACCAGACCCTCGTCGGCCATGTCGGCGACTAGCACACGGGCCACGCCGAGCGGGACCCGCAGCAGCGCCGAGATCTCCGCGACCGATCGTACTGAACGACATAGCATCATGATCGATTCCTGCTCTGGTGTGAGCAGAGAATAATCATCGCTCTTCAAGGTCACCGATGATACGAGGGTTTCCATCGCCATGTGGTAACGCGGCTCGGATCGCCCTCCGGTGACGGCGTACGGACGGAACAGAGGCTCGTCCTCTGTCCCGTCACGCCCGCGCATGCCCCTCTCCCGCGGCTGTCATCGGCGTGACGTCTGGAGCTCGGCGCGCAGCGCCGGGGTGAGCACCTGACCGGCCCGCTCGACCAGCAAGGTCATCTGGTAGGCCACCAGGCCCATGTCGCAGTCGGAGGCGGCCAGCACGGCCAGGCAGGACCCGTCGCTGATCGCCATGACCAGCAGCAGCCCCCGCTGCATCTCGACGACCGTCTGGGTCACCGAGCCACCCTCGAACACCCGGGAGGCGCCGACGGTGAGACTGAGCAGGCCGGCGGAGACGGCCGCGAGCTGGTCCGCGCGGTCCGGCGGGAAGCCGTCCGATTGGGCCAGCCGCAGGCCGTCCGACGACACGACCACCGCGTGCGCGACACCAGGCGTGCTGCCGACGAACTCGGTGATCAGCCAGTCGAACCTGCGTGCTTCCACGCTCAGCTCACTCACGAGCCCTCCTCCTCATTGCCCGACCCTTCGGTGAAGCCCTCGGCCGCCTGGGCCCGGCCCCGCCTCACACCCTGCTGGAAGCTGGAAAGACGGCTCCGCACCGCGTCGGCCGACACGGGGGGCCGCGGCGCCGCCACCGGACCCTGCGCCCCCACAGACCCGGGCACCAGGTTGGCCTTAGGCGTCCGCTTCGGCAAGCCGGCCGCGGTCACACCGCCGAGCGAGGGGTCTTTCGCACTGGCCGCGGCCTGCCAGCCGCTGTCGGCGCTGGACCGCCACTCGTTGTCCGCAGCCGGTCCACCGCCTGATGCGCCGCCTGGTCCGCCGCCTGGTCCGCCGCCTGGTCCGCCGGCCGGTCCCGCCGGCCCGCCCGGTGAGGACGGGCCCGGCGATGCGGCGGCCGGCACAGGCGCGGGGCCGGGCCCGGCCGGAGGCGCGGCACGCCCCGGCGGCCGTCCCCCGTCGCCCGCCGGCGCGGCGGGAACCGCCTGCGTGGGCCGGCGGAACCAGGCGGACTCGACCGAGGCGAAGATCGGCAGATACTCGTCACCCCGCTCCAGCGGCGAGTCGTCCACGACGGGCAACGGCCCGGTGACCGACGCGTCGGCGGCCGGGAACGCCCCGGAGTCGCCGCCGAACCCGGGGTTCCCCGCGAGCGGCGGGCTCCCCGTGAACGCGTCCGAGGCGGGGCCGGTGACCGGCGCCGGGTAGCCGTCACGCCGTGGAAGCTGCCGGAAGCCCCGCGGGTCGGTGGAGGGCTCCTGCGACGCCGTACGGCCCGTGAAGGCCGGGGGCACCGCGGGAGGGTCCAGCGGGCCGGACAGGGGCCCAGGGGGGCCGCCCACCGGATGCGGGCCCGAATGCTCGGTGAACGCGGGGAAGCCGGTGGAGGTGTCCGCATCGGCCGACGCGGCGGGCGCGGGGGGCGCGGGGGGCGCGGCGGGCGCGGCCAGCGGGGTCTCCAGGGGCTGCGAGGCGTGCCGCGGCGGCGGCGCGCCGAACGCGGAGAAGGGCTCGCTCATGTCCGGCTGCCCTGCAACGTTCCCACCAGAGGGCCGGCGTCCCGGAAGCGCGTTGGGGGCGGCGTCGCGTGCGGCGCCCCAGGGCTCGAAGCCGCCGGTGGCGGCGACGACAGCGGGGGCGGGAACCGGGTCGCCGAAAGCCTGCCGGACCGGCAGGCCCCCACCCAGCTGCGGGGCCTGCTGGAGGGTGGACGCCGCCGGGCGGGCCGCCACGGGCTGGTCGGCGCTGCTGACGAGCTGCGCGGGGAACAGCACCATGGCGATGACGCCCGCGCCGTCGCCCCGGCGGAGCTGGACCCTGATGCCGTGGCGCAGCGCGAGGCGGCCGACCACGAACAGGCCCATCCGGCGGGAGACGGAGACGTCGATCGTCGGCGGTTCGGCGAGACGCCGGTTGATGTCGGCGAGCTCGTCCGGCGACAGGCCTATTCCGGCGTCCGAGACGCCGAGCATCACGGCGCCCCCCTCGACCGGGCTGCTGGACACCACGACCTTGGTGCTGCGAGGCGAGAACGCGATGGCGTTCTCGACCAGCTCGGCCAGCAGGTGGACCACGTCGTTGGCGGCGTGCCCGGCGATCGCGACGCCGCGGTGCACGCGCACCACGACGCGGTCGTAGTCCTCGACCTCCGACAGGGAGGCGCGGACCACGTCGACCAGCCGGGCGGGCTGGCTGCGCTTGCGCGGCGGCTCGTGGCCCGCGAGGACCAGGAGGTTCTCACTGTTGCGCCGCATGCGGGTGGCGAGGTGGTCCAGCTTGAACAGGTCCGACAGGCGGGAGCCGTCCTCCTCGCCGCGTTCCAGGCCGTCGATCAGCGCGATCTGCCGCTCGACCAGCGTCTGGGTGCGCCGGGAGAGGTTCACGAACATCGCGTTGACGTTGGAACGCAGGCGGGACTCCTCCGCCGCCAGGCGTACGGCCTGGGAGTGGACCTCGTCGAAGGCCTGGGCGACCTCCCCGATCTCGTCGTAACTGCCCACCGCGATGGGCTCCACCTGAGACTCCCGGTCGGGGTCGTCCGACTCGCGCAGCCGCCGAACGATGTCCGGCAGCCTGCGCCCGGCGATGTCGAGGGCCTCGGCCCGCAGGCGGCGCAGCGGCCTGACCATGGACCGCGCGATGAGCACGGTGGTCGCGAGGACCAGCAGGAGCAGGGCGAGGATCAGCGCGCCGGCGATGAGGGCGTTGCGCTGCTCGGCGGACTGGAGCTGCCGGGCACGGTCCAGGACGAAGCCCGACACGCGCCCCTCGACGACCGCCATCTGCTCGATCGCCTTGGTGCTGTCCTGGAACCACCCCTGGGCCGTCTTGTCCCTGGCGCGGTAGCTGCTGAGGGACTTGTTGCGCAGGCCCAGGTTGAGCGCCCAGGCCTTGGTGAGCTCGCTGGCGACCACGTTCTTGTCGGCGAACAGGGTCACCAGGCGGCTGGCCTCCGCCGGCGGGGCCTCGGTGTAGAACGTCGCCAGGTAGCCCTGCTGACGCGACTGGGAGGCCAGGAAGTCCTGGAGCTCGTTGGTGGTAAAGACCTGGTTGCGCTCGAGGAGCTCCCGGGTCAGCATCGACCGCTGGAGGGCGGCCTCCTCCTTCGCGTGAGCGACGGCGTCCAACGCCCGGACGTTTCCGACGATCTCGGGGTCGTCGTCACTGCTGCCGAGCTCGTCGTGCAGCCGCAGGATGTTCGCGATGATCGCGCTGTAGTCCTCCGGCGCGCCGTTGGCCCGGATGCCGCGCAGGCTCGCGATCCGGCGGGAGGCCTGCTCGGCCTGCTCGACGGCACGGGCTCCGTACGCGGTGTCGATGCTCTTGATGTCGGCCTTCACCTGCTCGACCAGCGGGTCGACCACCGCTCGCTGCTGGGTCCGGGTCAGCTCCGTCTGCCCGTCGACGTTGAATTTCCGCTGACCGCTGGCGCCCCACACCATGAGGTCGCGTTCCAGCGCGAGTTGTTCCGCCAGGTCCCTCAAGTGGACCGAGTACTCCGCCGCCGACCTGGTCCGCTGGTAGCCGTTGAGGCTGTCGACCGAGCCCACGACACGAACGGCCGCGAGGAGCACGGCGACGAGCGTGGGGGCCACGATCAGTGCGGTCAGCCGGGTAGGGACTCGCCACGTACGCGGCGAGAGACGACTCGGCCGCCTGCGGTTATCGGTTCTCGACTGCTCCATGCTCACCGGCCCCGCCATCTTTCGGCTTGCCTTCACGCGTCTGGACAGCATGAAGTGACACAGCTATATAAGCGGGGACAATTCGACCACAAGGTCATCAAGTACAGCGGCCCGACCCATACCGCAGCACCTCAATTGTTACCAAGAGGTAAGGCGACTGTCGCCTACATCACCTCAGGGCGGTGAGGACGTGCTCCCGTACCTGGAGCCGCTGCTGCTCATCCGTAATGGGGCGGCCCGTACGATCCACCACATAGAAGACATCCACCGCTTCTGCGCCCAGAGTCTCCACGCGGGCCGCTCTCACGTCAAGGCCGCACTCCCCGAACGCCCGTCCGATGCGCCACAGGAGTCCCGGCCGATCGTGGGCGCGCACCTCCACGACGGTCGCGGTGTTGGACGCGTCGTCCACCAGCGTGACCCGGGGCGGCGCCACGGGCACCCGCGGCGGGCGCATCGAACGCGTCCGGCGGGCGAGCCGCTGCTCGATGTCGAGCCGCCCGGCGAGGACCAGGCGCAGGTCGGCCTCGAGCGTCGCAGGATCCGGGGGCGAGCCGTACTCGGGCACGACGACGAAGTCGATGACGGCGGTCGAGCCGGCGGACGCGGCCGAGGCCGCCCGGACCACCATCCGGTGGGCGGCGAGCACCCCGGCGGCCCGCCACAGCAGGCCCGGCCGGTCCGGCGCGACCACGGTGACCGCGCTGCGGTTGATCCGCACGGCGCCGCCGCCGTGCCGGGCGAGCGCCGCCTGCTCGGCCGACAGGACCGGCGCGGGCGCGGGCGAGCTGCCGGACAGCACCGACCTGACCCGGCGGACCAGGTCGGACACGAGCGACGCCTTCCAGGCGTTCCAGGCGGCGGGCCCGGTGGCGTTGCCGTCGGCCACGGCGAGCGCGGCCAGCAGCTCCAGGACCTCGCGCGACCCGACGGCCTTGGCGACCGTGGAGATGGTCACGGGGTCGTCCAGGTCGCGGCGGGTGGCCGTCTCCGGCAGCAGCAGGTGGTGCCGCACGACGGTGGCGAGGATCTCCACGTCCGGCGGCGGCAGGCCGATGCGGGCGCCGATGTCCCTCGCGACGACCTCGCCCGTCGTCGAGTGGTCGCCGGGCCATCCCTTGCCGATGTCGTGCAGGAGCGCCGAGATCAGCAGCAGGTCGGGCCGCGAGACCTCACGGGTGAAGGCGGCCGCACCGGCGGCGGTCTCGATCAGGTGACGGTCGACCGTGAAGCGGTGGACCGGGTTGCGCTGGGGGCGGTGCCGTACGCGCTCCCAGTCGGGGATCAGCCGCACGAGGACGCCGGCCTGGTCGAGCTCCTCCCACACCGGCACGGCGGCGCGCCCGGCGCCGAGCAGGGCGACGAGCGTGCCCCGGGCCTCCTCCGGCCAGGGCACGGGCATCGGCGGCGACTGGGCCGCCAGCGCGGAGACGGTGGCCGGGGCCAGGGGAAGCCCCGCCTCGGCGGCGGCCGCGGCCGCGCGCAGCACCAGGGCCGGGTCGTTGCGGGGATTGACGCCGCGGGCCAGCACGACCTCGCCCCCGTGCTCGACGACGCCGTCGGCCAGCGGTCGCCTGCCCCTGGGGGCTGGGCCCGTCAGCAGCCGGTCGACCGTGCGCCAGGTGGCGTCGAAGGCGTGGGAGATCGTGCGGCCGGCCTCCGCCAGGCGCCGCATCAGCGCCTCGGCGTCGAGCATCCCGAGCGTGCCCGCCACGGCGTCCTGCTCCTGCAGGACGAGGCGGTCGGCGCCGCGCGCCGTGACCAGTTGAAGGCCGTGCCGGATGTCCAGCAGCAGCTCGTAGGCCTCCCGCACGCGGGGGCCGGGGGCCGAGGCGACCCAGGCGGCGGCCACTGCCTGCATGGCCTGCACGTCGCGGAGCCCGCCCCGGGCGTCCTTGAGGTCGGGTTCGAGGAGGAAGGCCAGCTCCCCGTTGGACTCGGCCCGCTTGTCGGCGGCCGTGCGCAGCTCGGCGAGCCTGCGCCGGGAGTCGGCGCGCCACTCGGCGAGCACGGCCTCACGGGCGGCCCTGGTCAGCTCGGGGTCGCCGACCACGTGCCGGGCCTGGATCAGGCCGAGCACGGCCTTGAGGTCCTCCCGGGCGACCTTGACCGCCTCGTCCACCGTGCGGACCGAGTGGTCGAGGCCGATCCCGGAGTCCCAGATGGGATACCAGATGCGGTCGGCGATCTGGCCGACGTCGTCCCTGCCGTTGTGCAGCAGGACCAGGTCCAGGTCGCTGCCCGGGGCGAGCTCCGCCCGCCCCAGGCTGCCGACGGCGACGAGGGCGACACCGCTGATCCCGTTGGGACCCGCGGCGCCGCGCTCATCCGGGAAGGCTCCCTTCGTCCCCGGTCCGCCCCGGCCCTCGCGGGCGTATGGCCCCGCGGACGCGGTGCGGAACAGGTCGGTGAGCCACCTGTCGATGTCCGCGGCCCTGTCCTTGCGAGCCGCGGCGAACGAGCGAGCCTCCCCTCTCATCATCCGGTTACAGCGCCTCTGGGCCGCGCTCCCCGGTGCGGACCCTGACCACGGTGTCCACGGGGATGGACCAGACCTTGCCGTCGCCGATCTTGCCTGTCTGGGCCGCCTTGACGATGACGTCGATGACGTCCTCGGCGTCGTCCTCCTCGGCCAGCACCTCGACGCGGACCTTGGGGACCAGATCGACCTGGTACTCGGCGCCGCGGTAGACCTCGGTGTGACCGCGCTGGCGGCCGTACCCGCTGGCCTCGGAGACCGTCATGCCCTTGATGCCGAACTGCTCCAGGGCGGCCTTCACGTCGTCGAGCTTGAATGGCTTGATGATTGCCGTGATGAGTTTCATGCGTCGACCTTCTTCGCCTCAGCCGGGACCGGCCCGTTGACGGAGGTCACTCCCGAGGAGTGGATGGTGCCGAGGTCGTAGCCGGTCTCGGCGTGGGTGGTGATGTCGATGCCGGTGACCTCGTTCTCCGGAGCGAGCCGGAAGCCCATCGTCTTGTCGATGATCTTACCGATGATGTACGTGACGATGAACGAGTAGCCGCCGACGGCGACCGGGCCGAGGAGCTGGAGACCGAGCTGCTTGAGGTCTCCGCCGTAGAACAGGCCCTTGCTCTGCTGGGGAAGGAAGGGGTAGGCGGCGATGAAGCCGAGGGAGACGGCGCCGATGACGCCGCCGACCAGGTGCACGCCGACCACGTCGAGGGAGTCGTCGAAGCCGAGCTTGTACTTCAGGCCCACCGCGTACGCGCAGATGGCGCCGGCGACCGCGCCGAGGATGACGGCGACCCAGGGGTCCACGAACCCGGCCGCCGGGGTGACCGCGACGAGACCGGCGACGGCGCCGGAGGCGACACCGAGGGAGGTGGAGTGGCTGTCGCGGAATTTCTCGACGAGGATCCAGGCGCCGGCGGCGGCGGCCGTCGCGACCTGGGTGTTCATGAACGCCAGACCCGTGGTCTGGTCGACGGCGAGCTCGGATCCGGCGTTGAAGCCGAACCAGCCGAACCACAGCAGGCCGGCGCCGAGGAGGACGAGGGTCAGGTTGTGCGGACGCATCGGGTCCTTGCGCCAGCCGGTCCGCTTGCCCAGGACAAGGGCGAGGGCGAGGCCCGCCGCTCCCGCGTTGATGTGCACGACCGTTCCACCGGCGAAGTCCTCGATGCCGAGGCTGAACAGCCAGCCGCCGCCCCAGACCCAGTGGGCCACGGGGAAGTAGACCACGGTCGCCCAGACGATGGAGAAGACCACCCAGGCGCCGAACTTGGCGCGGTCGGCGATGGCGCCGCTGATCAATGCCACCGTGATGATCGCGAACGTCAGCTCGAAGGCTGAGAAGACAAGGTTGGGGAAGTTGTCGGCGATCGTGGAGGCGTCGCCGGCCTTGTCGACGATGAGACCTGTGTAGGCGGTGTTGAACAGGCCCTTCAGGCCGATGTTGTCGAGTCCGCCGACGAATTTGTTGACCGTGTCGTTGCCCGCGACCCCGAAAGCGAGCGAGTGTCCGTAGAGGACCCAGGCGATGGTCACAGTGATGATGCTGACGAACGACATCATCATCATGTTCAGGACGCTCTTCGCCCTGGTCATGCCCCCGTAGAAGAACGCGAGGCCCGGGGTCATCAACAGCACCAGCGCGGTGGCTGTGATCATCCAGGCGGTGGTGCCGGTATCGATCACGATACGGCCCTCCTTCTTACAATCGGCGTGTGGCCCGTTATCACTGCGCAGTGGCTTCGTCCGGGGCCTCGCCCCATCTGCGGGAGGTGGCCGGTCTGGCGCACTGACGTTGGCGACAGCGTGTTCTTCCGCCGTTTCAGGACACGACGCTGCGTGTTTCACAGGTGTGAAACTCCCGCCGCGCATGTTTCCGCCGAGTTTCGGATGGCTCGCACCCAGATAAAACGCGCACCCCGAAGAGGTGCGCGTTGTGACAAATGTTACGGCCGATACGCCGTCAGGCGGCGCTGGCCATCTTCCGCAGGCGCAGCAGGGCGTCGCGCTCGATGCGGCGGGCGCGGTCGCGGCCGATGCCGTAGCGCTCCCCCACCTCGGTGAGCGTGTGCTCCCGTCCGTCCACCAGGCCGTAACGCCAGCGCAGCATGTCCCGGATCTGGCCCTCCAGCCGGGTCAGCCACTTCTCCAGGCGCTCCTTCTCCAGCGTGGCCAGCGCCTGCTGCTCCGGGTCCGCCCACGTCTCGTCGGCGATCATGTCACCCAGCTCGGTCTCGTCCTCGTCGCCGACACCGAGCTGGAGCGAGACCGGGTCGGAGGCCCACCGGCGCAGCTCCTGCACCCGCTCGATCGGCAGGTCCAGCACCTCGGCCAGGTCGGCGTCGGTCGGCTCGGTGTCGAACTCGGCCAGCATGTCCCTGCGGACCCGCATGAGCCGGGTCATCTGCTCCCCCGCGTGCGTGGGCAGCCGTACCGGGCGCGCCTGCTCGTGGATCGAACGCCCCACCGACTGCCGGATCCACCAGGTGGCGTACGTCGAGAACTTGTAGCCCCGCCGGTAGTCGAACTTCTCGACCGCCCGGACAAGGCCGAGGTTTCCCTCCTGCACGAGGTCGATCAGCGGCATCCCCCGCCCGGAGTACTTCCTCGCCACGGCCACCACCAGGCGCAGGTTGGCCTGGATGAACTCGTCCTTGGCGCGCCGCCCGGAGACCGCCAGGCGCTCGAGCTCCTCGTCGGTGGCGTCGCCCACCTTCGGCTCGGGCAGCCCGCCGTCCAGCAGGGTCTCGGCGAACAGGCCGGCCTCGATCCGCTTGGCGAGCTCGACCTCCTGCTCCGCGGTCAGGAGCGGGACTCGTCCGATCTCAGCCAGGTATGTGCCCAGCAGGTCCCGGTCAGAGACGTGCTGGTCCTGCGTCCGATTCCCCGTCGCCATCCGAATGGCACCTCGTTCCCGCCGCCCGCGATATGCATATGTTTGATCGGCTTCCCCGTGCCCGTACGCCGTGCTGGGCACGGCTTCCGGCTCGCCGGTCCTGACTCGATCAACGGTCCGTCCAGGGCAAAGATTCCCTCAACTAATACGACCGGAGAATGGTTTTGGTTTCCTCCCCAAGGAGGATGCGGGCCATTTCGAAAAGGCGGTCAGACGACCCGGAGGCCCTCCCGCCACACCTGCGCCACCAGTGGTACGCCCGGGCGGTAGGCGAGGTGGACGTAGGACGGCGCGTCCAGGACGACCAGGTCCGCCGAGTTCCCCGGGCGGAGCACGCCGACGTCGGAGCGGCGCAGCGCACGCGCGCCGCCGAGCGTCGCCGCCCGGAGGGCCTCGGCCGGGGTCATCCGCATCTCCCGTACGGCGAGGGCGACGCAGAAGGCCATCGACGTGGTGAACGACGTGCCCGGGTTGCAGTCGGTGGCCAGCGCGACGGTGACTCCTGCGTCCAGCAGCCGCCGCGCGTCGGGATACGGCGAGCGGGTGGAGAACTCGGCCCCGGGAAGCAGGGTGGCGACCACGCCGGCGCAGGCGAGCGCGTCCACGTCGGCGTCGCTGAGGTGCGTGCAGTGGTCGGCCGACGCCGCCCGCATCTCGCAGGCGAGCCGCACGCCGGGCCCCTCGCCGAGCTGGTTGGCGTGAACCCTGGCCCGCAGCCCCGCCTTGACGCCCGCCATGAGCACCTCGCGGCTCTGGTCCTCGTCGAACGCGCCGCGCTCGCAGAACACGTCCACCCACTTGGCGTAGGGGGCGCAGGCGTCGAGCATGGGCCCGGTGACCATGCTCACGTAGTCGTCGGCCGTCATCTCCGGCGGCACCACGTGAGCGCCCAGATAGGTGGTCTCCGGGGTGAACTGGCAGGCGATCTCCAGGCTGCGCCGCTCGTCCTCCACCGTGAGGCCGTAGCCGCTCTTGATCTCGAACGTCGTGGTGCCCTGCACGGCCATCTCCGACACCAGGGCGGCCGTGTTGGAGACCAGCTCGGGGATGGTGGCCCGCCGGGTGGCGGCGACCGTCGTGCGGATGCCCCCCGCGGAGTAGGCCTCCCCCGCCATGCGGGCGGCGAACTCGGCCGTGCGGTCCCCCGCGAACACCAGGTGGGCATGGCTGTCGACGAAGCCGGGGACGACGGCCCGCCCCTCCACGTCGACCCGCTCGTCGGCCGGCGGCGCGTCGGCCGAGCGCCCGATCCAGCGGACGACCCCGTCCTCGGCGAGCAGGGCCGCGTCCTCGATCTCCTCTCGCTGTGGATCTGCCGTGAAAAGCAGCCCGATCCCGACGAAAACCGTTGATGTCCTGCCGCTCGGCCTCACGCTTCCTCATCCTCGCCCGTGCGCATGCCGCGCAAACCACCGATCATCTGCCGGGCGGTCACCCTCGGACGCGGGCGATCGCGTCACGCAGCAGGGCGCCGACGTCCCCGAGCGCGTGCCGCCCGTCGGCCACGACGCGGCGGCCGCCCGAGACCACGGAGTGGACGTCGGCCGCCGTCCCCGCGAAGATCACCGACTCGACCGCCGAGTCCTTCGTCGCGCCGGCCGTGCGCACCGAGTCGAGGCGCACGGAGACGAGGTCGGCCCACGCGCCCGGCACGAGGCACCCGCCGTCGGGGTGGCCGAGCGACGCGTGCCCGGCGGCCGTGGCCGCGTGGAGCAGCTCGGCCGCCCGCCAGTGCCCGCGCTCACCTGTGGCCAGCCGCTCGTCGAGCTCCACCGCGCGGGCCTCCTCCAGCAGGTCGCCCACGGCGTGGCTGTCGGAGCCGAGGGTGATCGCCGAGCCGGCGTCCAGGAGCCTGCGGGCGGGGCCGATGCCGTCCGCGAGATCCCGCTCGGTGGTCGGGCACATGCACACGTGTGTCGTCGACCCGCCGAGCAGGGCGATGTCGACGTCGGACAGGTGGGTGGCGTGGACGGCGGTGGAGCGCGGGCCGAGGGCGCCCCGCTCGTGCAGCAGCTGGACGGGCGTTGCGGCGTAGGCCTCCACGCAGGCCTCGTTCTCGGCGCGCTGTTCTGAGACGTGCGCGTGCAGGGGGGCGGCATGCCGGTGGGCGAACTCGACGACGGCGTGCATCTGCTCCGGCGGCACCGCCCGCACCGAGTGGATGGCGGCGCCGATCTCCACGTCCTCGTCCTTCTGGTACGCCCGGGCCAGCTCGTCCGCCCGCGCCGCCCACCGGTCGGCGTCCCCGTCCCCGAAGCGCAGCTGGGTGCCCACGAGGGCGTCGCCGACGCCGCCCGTCAGGTAGCAGGTGTCGAGCAGGGCGATGCGCACCCCGGCCCGCCTGGCCGCCTCGATCAGCGCGTGGCCCATGGCGTTCGGGTCGGCGTACGGCACGCCGCCCGGGGCGTGGTGCAGGTAGTGGAACTCCCCGACGCAGGTCACCCCGGCCAGCGCCATCTCCGCGTACGCGGCGGTGGCCAGTGCGAGGTAGCCGTCGGGGTCGAGCCCGGCGGCCACGCCGTACATCTGCTCGCGCCAGGTCCAGAAGCTGCCGCGCCCGGTCTGGGTGTGCCCGCGCAGGGCCCGGTGGAAGGCGTGCGAGTGGCCGTCGGCCATCCCGGGCAGCGTCAGCCCGGCCAACCGCACCGCTCCGGCGGGGGCGGGGACGCCGGGGCGGATCTCCCCGATCCGCCGGCCCTCGACCTGGATGGCGACGCTCTCCACCACCTCGCCGGGCGGCAGCCAGACCATCTCGCACCAGTAGGTCACGTCCACGGGTCCTCCACGTGCGGTGCGGCGGTGACCGCCACTTTAGGCGTCCGCCTGCGTCTTCGCCTTCTCAGCGGGTCTCGCCTTCTCAGCGGGAGGGGCCGGCCGCGGGGCGCACGGTGATCTCGGTGACGTGCGCGTCCGGCGTCGCCATGACGGCGGCCGCCACCGCCGCGGCCACCGAGTCCGCCTCCAGGTACCTGTCCGCCTCGTACGGCCCGCCCTCCTGCGCCCGGACGTACCGCTGCATGTCGGTGCCCACGCGCCCGGGGTAGACAGAGGTGACCCGCACCCCGTGCGGGTGCTCCTCCTCCCTGAGGACGTCGGCGAACGCGCGCAGGGCGAACTTGCTGGCCGCGTAGCAGCCCCAGTCGGGATTCGCCCGCTGCCCGGCGCCGGAGTTGATCAGCACGACGTGCCCGTGCGCCGCACGCAGAGCGGGCAGCAGCAGGCGGGTGAGCTCCGCCACCGCCACCACGTTCACCTCCAGCGTCCGCCGCCACACGTCCGCGGGAGTGTCGGCGAGAGGGCCGAGGCGGGCGATCCCGGCGCTGTGGACGAGAAGGTGGAGCCGGTCGATCCCCTCGACGTCGGCCGCGGTGACCCCGGTCAGCTCCACGGTCCACGGCCGGGCTCCCGGCAGCTCGGCGCACAGGGCGTCGAGGGCGGCGCCGTCCCTCCCGCCGAGCAGCAGGTCGTGGGTGGGGGCGAGGGCCCTGGCGATCGCCGCCCCGATCCCGCGTGACGCGCCCGTCACGAGCGCCGCCGGTCGTTCGGACGCCGGTTCAGACCAGGTAGCCGCCATGGTCATCAGCCTACGGCTCCGCGCGGAGCCGCTGCGGGCCGGGGCGTTGTCATGACGGGGTCCATGGGAGGGCTTATGACGGCTCATGATGGTTCATGACGGTTCATGACGGTTCATGACAGGGCGCCCCGGCGGAGACCGCCGGGGCGCCCCGCCTTCTGCCCGGCCCCCGGACGCGCCCGCACGCGCGATCGACCCGGGCACCGGGCGGTGGTGAAGGAGAGGTTACGCATATCGGGGGTTCCCGATTTCGGGTCGGGAGAAGCTGTGGGCCCGTATATGGGCTGCTCACGGGTTGGCCATCAGGACGCGACGAGGAACTGGGTGGCCGCGAGCTCCCGGTACAGGTCGTCGCCGGCGATCAGCTCCTCGTGGGTGCCGGAGGCCCGCACCCGGCCCGCCTCCATCACGATGATCCGGCTCGCGCCGGTCACCGTGGACAGCCGGTGCGCGATGACCAGCACCGTGGTCTCCCGCGCCACCTCGGCGATCACCTCGCGCAGCCGCAGCTCGTTCACGGCGTCGAGCTGGGAGGTCGCCTCGTCCAGCAGCAGGAGCCTGGGACGGCGCAGCAGCGCGCGGGCGATGGCGACGCGCTGGCGCTCGCCTCCCGACAGCAGCACCCCGCGGTGCCCGACCGGCGTTTCCAGCCCCTCCGGAAGCCGCGCGACCAGGTCGTCGAGGCGGGTGCGGGCCAGCGCGTCGGCGATCTCCTCGTCGGTCGCCCACGGCGCGGCGAAGACGAGGTTCTCCCGGAACGTCCCGGCGAGGATCGGGGCGTCCTGCTCCACGTAGCCGAGCATGGCGCGCAGCTCACCGAGCGGCCAGTCGCGGATGTCCCGCCCGCCGATCTCGATCACGCCTCCCTGCGGCTCGTAGAACCGCTCGATCAGGCCGAAGACGGTCGACTTGCCCGCCCCCGACGGGCCGACGAGAGCGGTCATGCCGCCCGCCGGCGCCTCGAAGGTGACGTCGTGGTGGACCACCGGACGGTCCTCGCCGTACCGGAAGACCACCCCGGTGAAGGTGACTCCGGCGGGGTCGTGGCCCGGCGATCGGCCCTCTACCCGGCCTTCCGCCGCCGGGCCCGCGGCGAGCGCGGGCTCGGACGCGGGCGGCTCGGTGGGCAGCGCTCCGATCTCCTGGATGCGGGTGACCGCCGCCAGGCCGTTCTGGATCTGCGTGAGGCTCTGGATGAGCTGGCCGATCGGGGAGACGAGGTAGAACAGGTACAGCAGGAAGGCGATCAGGGACGAGATCTCCATCGCCCCCGACGACACCCGGGCGCCTCCGACGCCGAGCACGGCGAGGAACGCGAGCTGGACCGACATCCAGGCGCCGATCCCGGCGACCGACGTCCACGCGGCCGCGGTCACTCCCCGGTCACGCGCCCTGGTGGCGGCGGCGCCGACCTCCGCCGTCTCACGCGCCTCGGCGCCGCTCGCCTTGATCGTGCGGAACGCCTGCAGGGCGCGGTCGAGGACCGAGCTCATCTCGCCCAGCGCCACCTGCGCCTCCAGGGAGGCACGGCGGATACGCGGGGCGATCGACACGCCCATCAGGGCGACGAGGGCCACCACGGACAGCGTGACCAGCAGCAGCAGGCCGTCCATGATCGCCATCATCACGACGGCGCCCAGGAACGTGAAGACCGAGCCGACCAGGGTGGCCAGCGCGTCGGTGCACACGGCGCGCAGCAGCGTGGTGTCCGAGCTCACCCGGGACAGCAGGTCACCGGGCTTCAGCCGGTCGACGTCGGGAACCCGCAGCCGCAGGATGCGGTCCACGAGGTTCATGCGGGACGCCAGCACGATGGTCTCGCCCATCCGCTCCAGCAGGAACCGGCCGGTCGCGGAGATCAGCGCGCCCACCAGGACCGCGACCGACAGCCCCAGCACCGGGCCGATCAGGCCCGCACCCGAGCCGAACGCGTCGATCACGCTCTTGGCGAAGATCGGCATCGCCAGCCCGGCGAAGCTGCCGATCAGACTGAGCGCTCCGCCGAGCAGCAGCACCCGCTTGTGCGGGCGCACCTGGTCGAGCAGCAGCCGCCAGGCGGCGCGCTCCCCCAGGCCGCCCTTCAACCGCGGCGCGGGTCCGCGATTCCCGGGGCCGTCGCCCTGCGCAGCCAATGCAACCCCCCGTACGCGAGCCCGGCGTGCGATCTTCCGGAGACCCTAATCGACCGAAAGTGCCGCCGCGCGGGGACGGAGTTCGCCGCCCGCGAACGGGAACGCGTCCCAGAGGACGGGGGGTGCGCCCGCCCTCGGTCAGTCAGCCGGCAGGAGGCGCCTGTTCACGTCGTCGCCGTCAGTCCACGTCGGGGACGTCGAGGTCGAACTCGGCGTCGCCGTCGTCGACCCGGCGGAGCTTGATGTCCTCCACCCACGCGTACGCGAACCGCCGCACCCCGGCGATGCGTTCCTCGTCGAGCCCGTACCTCGCGAACGCCTCGTCGGCGAGGAGGTCGACGGTCTCCAGCCGCTGCACCAGGTCCTCGGCGCGCCACTCGTCCTCGTGCTGGGCGCCGAGCTGCTCCAGCAGACGGAACGGGTACAGCCCCGCGACGGCGGCCACGTCGGCGAAGTCGCGCGGGAGACCCCGGTTGTGCAGGGCGCGGACCTTGAGGCCCACCACGTCGTCAAGGCCGGCGACGGCGCAGGGGCCGATCTCGGCGGGACGGTCGCGCAGGGCCTCGCGGAGCAGGTTGACCTCGCACGACTGCCCGGTGATCTCGTCGGTCACGACGACGCGGGCGATCCGCGGCCCGGCCTCGCAGACCTCGGCGGCCAGGCTCCTCGCCCGGAACGCGTCCGCCACCGCCGCGGCGACCTCGGGCAGCGGGGTCTCGCCCGCGGTCGCGAACGTCAGGTCCTCCACCGGCCGGTCGGCGCAACCATGCGCCCTCATCGCGTAGCCCCCCGCGAGCAGCAGGCCGTACCGGCCGAGGACGGCGCGGGCGTCCTCGATGAGGCGCAGGTGGAACGGCGACGGCTCCATGGCGTGGTGTCCCCGCCCGGTCTCGGGAGCGGGCTCGGCGAGCTCTGTCATCCCAGCACACGGTAGAGCAGGCGGAGCTCACCGGTGGCGTCGACGATGTCGTACCAGGTGAGGCAGAGCCGGGCCTCGGCCTCCTCGGTGCGCGCCTCGGCCGCCATCAGCCGGTCGCCGGTCAGCCGGGCCGCCTCCTGTTTGAGCTGGGCCGCCATCTTCTGGAACACGAACCGCTCACGCGACTCCATGCCGCCGCCTCCCCACCCAACGAGTACGCACAGGTAAATACCCACAGAACGCCCCGAAATGCGGCGATAACCCACCGCACCCGATCGCTCGTGCTGCGACTGGGCCGGCCAGTCGAGCTCGTGTTTGCCCTGACGCCGGCGTCAGGGTCCTAGCCTGACGGACGCGGTGAGCCGATCAGCGCGCTTGGGGCGGAGACCGCCGGCAGCACCCGCACGCCGTGGATTCACCGCTGGAGAAGGAGGGATCATGAAGTTCGGCATCAGCTACGGCACGCCGTACCACGGAGTCGACCCGGAGAAGATCGTGGCGTTCGCCCAGCTTGCGGAGGAGTGCGGGTTCGAGTCGCTGTACGTGCCGGAGCACATCGTGCTGTATCCCGGCGCCGCGGTCGGGCCGTACGAGATGCCGCCGACGCTGCCGTACGTCGATCCACTCGACTGCCTGAGTTTCGTCGCCGCGGTCACCGAGCGGCTGCTGCTCGGCACCGGGGTCCTGCTCCTGCCGTACCACCACCCGGTGATCCTGGCCAAGCGGCTCGCGACCATCGACGTGCTGTCCAGAGGGCGGATGCGGCTGCTGACCGTGGGGCTCGGCAGCCTGCCGGGCGAGGCCCGGGCGGTGGGGGTCGACTTCGCCACCCGTGGCCGCCGCGCCGATGAGGCGATCGACGTGCTGCGGCTGCTCTGGGCCGGCGGCGAGGACGGCGTCAGCTTCGCCGGTGAGTTCTTCTCGTTCGACGGCGTCACCAGCTTCCCCAAGCCTTACGAGGCCACGCGGCTGCCGATCCATGTCGGGGGGTCCAGCCGGGCCGCGGCGCGCCGGGCCGGCAGACGTGGCGACGGCTACTTCCCCGGCGGTGCGCTCGGTCCAGGTGAGCGGGCCATTCAGTGGGAGGTCGTCCGCTCCGGCGCCGCCGAGGCCGGACGTGACCCGGACGCGCTGGAGTACACCCGCTTCGGGTCGATCGACATGTCTGTGGAACGGGTCCGGCAATTCGCCGCAGAAGGGGTGACCCGCATCGTGGTGAACACCGCCGCCACGGAACCGGACGAGCAACGCGAGGAACTGACGACCTTCGCCCGGCGTTTCGGCCTCCTCCAGCGCTCCCCTCGCTAGTGTCGTACGCCCGATTCATCGGATAAGCGCTTGGCAGCGGGGGCGTCGGAGCCGGCGGGCCGAGCGAAGATCGTGGACGCTAACGGTGCGGGATACGCTGCGGCGCCGGCGGCAGGTCATGGCGTCCGCAGACGAACTCCTGGACGGCGATCTTCATCCGGATCACCGGGCGCCGCCAGCGCTCCTCCCGGCGGACGGCCTTCGCCATCCGCTTCGGCTTGGGCCTTCTCGCCATGTCGGAGTAGAACCAGCGGGCCCACGGCGAGCCCGGGCGGGCCAGCCGCACAGCGCCGACGTAGCCGAACGGCGGCACGAACAGTCCGAGAAGGCCGCTCCAGATCTTGCCCTTGAGCAGCGTGACCACGGCGAAGGCGAGGTTGATCACAAGGAACCACGCCGCCGTCCAGCGGCCGCCCGAGGCGTCCTCCTCGCTGCCCCACCCCAGCGGCCGCAGGCCGAGCAGGAGCAGCCCGGAGGCCGCGAGCGCCACGAAGACGGCGTCGACCGACGTGCGGCCCTCCTCCTGCCAGTAGACGTCCCGCAGGTGCAGCAGGAGCGCGAACTCGTCGAGCACCAGGGCGGCGCCGACCCCGAAGACCGTCGCCGTGAAGGCGTACCACCCCGTCGAGACGCCGGAGACGATCAGACCGGCCACGCCGCCGAGCAGCATGAGGACCACGCCGAACACGACGTGGTGGATGTGCGTGTCGCCCACGTTGACGTTGCCGAACCACCGGCTCCGCGCTCTGATCAGCCGGACGTTCACGCGGGTGCAGATGAAGGCCGTGATCAGCCCCATGAAGAAGCAGAACAGCGGCAGGCGATGCGCGTCGACGATGCGTTCGTGAAACCACTCAGCCATATGAGGCCCCCGGTTCCCGATGCTACGACCCCCGCGTGGATGCGACGGTCCAGCGGCCCTGAGCTGATCAGGGTTGATCGGGGCTGATCAGGGGGCTGATCAGGGCTCAGGCGAGGAAGCCGCGCAGCAGCGCCGCCGTGCCCTCCAGGTGCTCCGCGACGGCGCGGCCCGCGGCCTCCGGGTCGCCGGCCACGATCGCCTCGGCGATGGCGGCGTGCTGCGCCGCCGCGTGCTCGATGTTGGGCCGCAGCACGGGGATGGCGTTGAGCAGGTCGGTGACCCGGAGGCGGGCGTCCGCGCAGGCGGCCGTCAGCAGCGGCGATCCGGTCAGCTCGGCGATGGCCAGGTGGAACGCGATGTCCATCCGCCGGTAGCCGGCCGGGGCGGCCCCGTTGACCTCGGCGAGGCGCGCCTCGAGCGTCTCCCGCTGGCCTGGCGTGAGCTCGGTGGACGCGAGCACCTGGGCCGCGCCGCACTCGACGGCCAGCCGGAAGGTCAGCGCGTCCTCAAGGCCGCCCTCTCCCATGCGGTTCACCGCCTTGCGCAGGTCGCCCCTGCGCGGGTTCGGCGGCCGGTAGACGACGAAGGCGCCGCCGTAGCGGCCCCGCCGTACGTCGAGGTAGCCGGCGTCCTGGAGCGCGCGGATCGCCTCGCGGAGCGTGACGCGGCTGATCCCGAGCTGCGCGGCCAGCTCGCGCTCGGGCGGCAGCTTCTCCCCGTGGGCGACCATCCCCAGCTTGATCGCCTGTAGCAGCCTCTCGACGGTCTCCTCGAACGCGTTGCCGGCTCTGACCGGGCGCAGCAGCGGCACGTGGGAGGCCCCCGCCGGGGTGCTGTCCATGCCGTACCGTCCCTCCACCCGAGCCGGGGCGTTGTTGACTAACCGACGGAGCTGATGCTTGCATGCCCATCAATGGTCTGGTTCCAGACTTTTGGAAAGGAGGCGCCGTGCTGACCGTGGAGCAGCTTCGCCGCGACGTCGAGGGCGGCCGGGTGGACACCGTCCTGCTTGGCGTCACCGACATGCAGGGCCGGCTGCAGGGCAAGCGGCTGTCGGCGCGCTACTTCCTCGAGGAGGTGCTGAGCCACGCCGCCGAGGGCTGCGACTACCTGCTCGCCGTCGACGTCGACATGAACACGGTGGACGGCTACGCCATGTCGTCGTGGGAGCGGGGGTACGGGGACTTCGTCATGAAGCCCGACCTGTCCACGTTGCGCCCGTTGCCCTGGCACGAGGGGACCGTGCTGCTGCTGGCCGACCTGGTGTGGGAGGACGGCTCGGACGTCGTCGCCTCCCCCCGGCAGATCCTCCGCCGGCAGCTCGCGCGCCTCGCCGAGCGGGGCTGGACGGCCTACGTCGGCACCGAGCTGGAGTTCTGCGTCTACCAGGACAGCTACGAGGACGCCTGGCGGCGGTCGTACCGGGACCTGAACCCGGCCAACCTCTACAACGTCGACTACTCGCTGCTCGGGACGTCCAGGATCGAACCGCTGCTGCGCAAGATCAGGCTGGGCATGGAAGGCGCCGGGCTGTACGTCGAGTCCGCGAAGGGCGAGTGCAACCTCGGCCAGCACGAGATCGCCTTCCGCTACACCGACGCGCTCGCCACCTGCGACAACCATGTGATCTACAAGACCGGCGCCAAGGAGATCGCCGCCCAGGAGGGCAGGTCGATCACGTTCATGGCCAAGCCGAACCAGCGCGAGGGCAACTCCTGCCACATCCACATCTCGCTGCGCGGCGACGACGGGGCGCCGGTCATGGCGGGTGACGGGCCGGACGGCATGTCGGAGGTCGGGCGGCGGTTCATCGCCGGGCAGCTCGCCGCGCTGCGGGAGCTGACGTTGATGTACGCGCCGAACATCAACTCCTACAAACGATACGTGCCGGGCAGCTTCGCCCCCACCGCTGTGAAGTGGGGCGTCGACAACCGCACCTGTTCCATGCGCCTGGTCGGCCACGGCCCGTCGCTGCGGGTGGAGAACCGGGTGCCGGGTGGCGACGTCAACCCCTACCTGGCGGTCGCCGCCATGATCGCGGCGGGCCTGCGGGGGATCGACGAGGAGCTGCCGCTGGAGGACCCCCTCACCGGCAACGCGTACACCGCCGGGGCCGAGACGGTGCCCGCGACCATGCGGGACGCGCTGGCGCTGTGGGAGACCTCCCGGCTCGCCGAGGACGCCTTCGGCAAGGATGTGGTCGAGCACTACGCGAACTACGCGAAGGTCGAGCTGGCCGCCTTCGACGCGGCGGTCACCGACTGGGAGCTCTATCGGGGGTTCGAACGGCTGTGAAGATCGTCAATCCGGCGACCGAGGAAGTGATCGCCGAGGTCGAGATGGCGGACGCCGCCGAGGTCGACCGCGCTGTGGAGCGGGCCCGGCGGGCCTTTCCCGCCTGGCGGGCCGTCGCCCCGGGGGACCGGGCCCGGCTGCTGCGGCGTTTCGCCCGGCTCGTCGAGGACCACGCCTCGGAGCTGGCCCGGCTGGAGATCGCCAACGCCGGGCACACCGTGGGAAACGCGGAGTGGGAGGCGGGCAACGTCCGCGACGTCCTGCACTTCTACGCGGGCGCCCCCGAGCGGGAGCACGGCAGGCAGATCCCTGTGGCGGGCGGCGTGGACATGACGTTCGCCGAGCCGCTGGGCGTGGTCGGCGTGATCGTGCCGTGGAACTTCCCCATGGTGATCATGACCTGGGCGGTAGCCCCGGCGCTGGCCGCGGGCAACACGGTGATCGTGAAGCCCGCCGAGTGGACGCCGCTGACCGCCTTGCGGCTGGCCGAGCTGGCGCTGGAGGCGGGGCTGCCCGAGGGCGTGCTGCAGGTCGTCCCGGGTGAGGGCGAGGTGGCCGGGGCCCGGCTGGTCGAGCACCCGGACGTCCGGAAGATCGTGTTCACCGGCTCGACCGAGGTCGGCAAGCTCATCGCGTCCCAGGCGGCGACCCAGGTGAAGCGGGTGACGCTGGAGCTCGGCGGCAAGAGCGCCAACATCGTCTTCGCCGACGCCGACCTGTCCAGGGCGGCCGCCTCCGCGCCGATGGCGGTGTTCGACAACTCCGGCCAGGACTGCTGCGCCCGCTCGCGCGTCCTGGTGGAGCGCTCCGTCTACGACGACTTCCTGTCGCGGCTCGCGGACGCCGTCCGGGAGGTCCGGGTGGGCGACCCGCTCGACCCGGCCACCCAGATGGGCCCGCTGATCAGCGCTGAACACCGCAACCGGGTGGCGTCGTTCGTCGCGTCGTCCGGCGGGTCCGGCGGCGTGGAGCCGTACGCGACCGGGTCGTGCCCGGACGGGCCGGGTTTCTGGTTCCCGCCGTCCGTGCTGGCGGCCCCTGCCGCGTTCGACCCGCTGGCCCCCGGATCGGGGGCGTTCCACCGCGCCTTCACCGAGGAGATCTTCGGACCAGTCGTCTCCGTCGTCCCGTTCGACGACGAGGATCACGCGGTGCGGATCGCCAACAACACGGCGTACGGCCTGTCGGGGTCGATCTGGACACGGGACGTCGGCCGGGCGCTGCGGACCGCCCGCGCGGTCGAGGCCGGCAACCTGTCGGTCAACTCCCACTCAAGCGTCCGCTACTGGACCCCGTTCGGCGGCTTCAAGCAGTCGGGCCTCGGCCGGGAGCTCGGCGCCGACGCGCTCGCGGCCTTCACCGAAGTCAAGAACGTCTTCATCTCCACGGAATAGGCACAGGGTAGTCATATGCAGCGTTTGCAGGACCGCGTCGCCGTCATCACGGGGGCCGGCAGCGGAATCGGGCTGGCCACGGCCCACCGGTTCGCCCAGGAAGGCGCCCGCGTGGTCGCGGTCGACCTGGACGAGACCGCCGGGGCCAAGGTCGCCGAGGAGGTCGGCGGCCTGTTCGTGCGGGCCGACGTGGCGAACGAGGACGACGTCTCGCGGATGTACGCGACCGCCTTCGAGGCGTACGGCAGCGTGGACATCGCGTTCAACAACGCGGGCATCTCGCCGCCGGAGGACGACTCGATCCTCGACACCGGCATCGAGGCGTGGCGCCGGGTGCAGGAGGTCAACCTCACCAGCGTCTACCTGTGCTGCAAGGCCGTCATCCCGTACATGCAACGGCAGGGCAAGGGGTCGATCATCAACACGGCGTCGTTCGTCGCCGTCATGGGGTCGGCCACGTCGCAGATCTCGTACACCGCCTCGAAGGGCGGGGTGCTGGCGATGAGCCGGGAGCTGGGCGTCCAGTTCGCCCGGGAGGGCATCCGGGTCAACGCCCTGTGCCCTGGGCCGGTGGACACCCCGCTGCTGCGCGAGCTGTTCGCCAAGGACGCCGAGCGGGCGCAGCGGCGCCTGGTCCACGTGCCGATGGGCCGGTTCGCCAAGGCCGAGGAGATCGCGGCGGCCGTCGCGTTCCTGGCGTCCGACGACGCCGGTTTCATCACCGCCTCGCAGTTCCTCGTGGACGGCGGCATCTCCGGCGCGTACGTCACCCCGCTCTAAGCCGGGAAACAGCGGGGCGCCGGGTGGCGCCCCGCTTGAGCCGGAGCCCGGCCGGGCGACGATCGAAGCGCCCGCCTCGACTGCACGTCCGTGCGGGCTCGCATCGTTCGGGGCTCATATCTGGAAGGCAGGTCATGTCCCGTCCCGTCATCGGGGTCACGTGTTACGTCGAGCCCGCCCGGTTCACTGTGTGGGACATGCCGGTGGCGCTGCTGCCGTACATGTACGTCGAGCACATCACCCGCGCGGGCGGGCAGCCGGTCATCCTTCCCCCGGCCGGGGAGCCGTCGTCGCTCGTCGAGCGGCTCGATGGGCTGATCATCGCCGGGGGTGGGGACGTGGATCCCGCCCGGTACGGCGTGGATCCGGCTCCCAAGACCGGATACATCCGGAAGTTTCGGGATGAGGCGGAATTGGCGCTGGTGGATGCGGTTTTGCGGGTCGGCCTGCCGTTCCTGGGGATCTGCCGGGGGATGCAGGTCCTCAACGTGGCGCTCGGCGGCACGCTGCACCAGCACGTGCCCGACGTGGTGGGGCATGGTCAGCACTCCCCCGCCCCCGGCGTCTTCGGCCGTGTCCCCGTACGGCTCTCGCCGGGGTTGGCCAAGATCTACGGCGACTCCGACCTGACCCCGGCGCACTACCACCACCAGGCGATCGACCGTCTGGCCGACGGCTTGGAGGTCACCGCCCGGTCCGACGACGGCCTGATCGAGGCGGTCGATCTCACCGGCGCTTCCTTCGCGCTGGCCGTCCAGTGGCATCCCGAGGCCGACGAGGACGGCCCCCTCTTCGACGCCCTGGTCGAAGCCGCCGCCCACCCCGGCTGACCGGCCCGGTGAGGGGTCACCTCCTCGCCGTTGCCCGCTGACGCCATCACCGAAGGGCTTCTCATGGGTGCGACATGTCAGGAGCCAGCCTAAGTAAGCGATCCCAAGTGCGCTTACCGGAATCAGGTACACCGGCAGCCCGCGGCGAATATCCCACCAGCAGCGCCGATCCCCCTATAAGCAGATCCACCGCTGCGATCAATACAGCCCACGTGCCCGTGGAGCTGATGTCGGCCTTGTACTCGTACCGCACGCCAGTGGCGCCGGGCGCGGCCCGGGAGGTCAGCGTGACCGCGGCCTGCGTCCGGTCCTCCGCCAGCGGCGAGGTGACCTCGCCGGCGCCCACCATGGGGACACAGCGAAGAACTCTCCGCGTGGGCGAAGCGCCTCAACGAGGACCGCCGGTCAGCGACCGGGGATCTCTTCGACGTACGGCCGGCGCCCTTCCCGCCCCTAGCGGCCGTGCACCACTTGGCCGATGTGCCTGGCGTGTATCAGATACATGAGGGGCCGGGATCCAGGACCTCCGGCCATCGCCTGATCTCCGTGGGTTCAGGCGAACATCTCGTCAGCTGAGGCGACGGTGGCGGCCCTCCGGACCCAGCTCTTCAGCAGGGCCAGATCCTCGCATCGCTTGACCCGGTCGCGCGTGTCAGGCGAGATCTCGATGCCGCGAGCCTCCAGCACCTCCAGGATCGCCTCGGCTTCGCCCTCGGCGCGGCCCTGCGCGCGCCCCTTGTCCACCCAGTGGGACAGATACTGGCCGGCGAGGCTTTCGTAGTCCCGGCTCGTGGCGGTCACGATCTCCTCCAGGTGCTTGCGTGCCACACTCGGTAGCACGGTGAACACGTAGCTCAAATATAGCGTCGCCTGGTCCCGGTCCAAGGTCTCCAGCCCGGCCAGCATGGCTTCAAGAACAGGCCCGGTCTCGGTCTCGTCGCCGTGCGCGATGGCCGAAAGTACGGCCAGCTCGGGACAGGCGCGCGCCTGCTCCCGATCGGTGATGAGCGGGATGCGGCCAGGAGGGACGGCGATCGGGGTGAGGGCGCCGCCAGGCCCCAGCGTGATCGTGTGCTCGCTCCAGTCGGCCACCGACCGGTCCGGGCAGATGACGATCAGCGCGGTCGGGCACTTCAGCCGGGCACGCAGCACCGTGACGTACACCGGCCAGCTGAACCGCTTGTGCGCGTCCCGGCGTTGCTGCACTTCGACGATCAGCGCCATGAGGGGCGTGTCCGCCGCGTCGCGCAGCACCACCACCGAGTCCGCGCGGTACTCGACCGGGGCCAGCTGCGTGCAGTCCACCGCCTCGACCCGCGCCGAGGCGAAAGCCGGCGGCTCGATGCCGGCGGCGTGGCGCAACAGCTCGACGGCGGTGATCGGCCGATTGTGAATCAGGTCGATGGGCATCTCGTGATCAATGCCGGGCATGGCGATCACATTACCGAAAGCTACTATCCGATTACCCAGAGTTCGAGAATCCGGACGGTCGGGCGGCCGGTGCCACGCGTACGCCGCAGGGATGGGACGTCTGACTCCTATGGAGCCCACCATCCCCGGAGTTCCGAGATCGGCGGCGACCCACTACGCTGGCAGGACACCAGTGATCCCGTGCGGGAGAGCGTCCTGGCAGCCGGTCAGGGCCCCTGAAGGAGCAAGCCCTCCCCGCGAACCTCTCAAGGCAAAGGACCGTGCGGGCCAGGTGACCTCTGGAAAGAAGGCCGCGAGGCCTCGCCGAAGGTGAAAGTCCGGCAAATACCGGGCGAAACTCTCAGGCGCCGATGACAGAGGGGGAGGATGCCCAATGTCCGACGCAGCATCCGTCCTTCCCGAGGTGCGATCATGTCCCGATCCACCCCGCTGCGCGGGGTCCACGAAAGCCTTGGCGCGACCCTGACCGACTTCGCCGGGTGGCTGATGCCCCTGCGGTACGGCAGCGAGTCCGCCGAGCACACCGCCGTACGCACGGCCGCCGGGCTGTTCGACCTGTCCCACATGGGAGAGATCTTCGTCTCCGGGCCGCAGGCGAGCACGGCGCTGGACTACGCGCTGGTCGGCCATCTGAGCGCGCTGGAGCCGCTCCGCGCCCGCTACACGATGATCGTGAACGAAGAGGGCGGCATCCTCGACGACCTCATCGTCTACCGCCTCGGCGACGAGGAGTTCATGGTCGTCGCCAACGCCTCCAACTACGCCATGGTCGCGCGTGAGCTCGCCGAACGCGCCGCGCCGTACGACGCCCGGGTGGAGGACAGGTCCGAGGAGTACGCGCTGGTCGCGGTGCAGGGGCCCAGAAGCGCCGAGATCCTGCGCGGCCTGACCGACGCCGAGCTCGACGGCCTCAAGTACTACGCGATCCTGCCCGGCGGAGTGGCCGGGGTGGAGACGCTGATCGCCCGGACCGGCTACACGGGCGAGGACGGGTTCGAGCTGTTCGCCCGCGCGCAGGACGCCGTCACGCTGTGGAACGCCCTGGCGGAGGCGGGCGCGGCGGCCGGGCTGATCCCCGCCGGCCTCTCGGCCCGCGACACGCTGCGCCTGGAGGCGGGCATGCCGCTCTACGGCAACGAACTCAGTGTGGAGACGACGCCGTTCGACGCGGGGCTCGGCCGGGTGGTGCGGTTCGACAAGCCTGGCGACTTCGTCGGCAGGGCCGCGCTCGCCAAAATCGCCGATGCCGTGGAGACCGAATCGGCGGGCTCCGGCCGCAGGCTCGCCGGACTGGTCGCCCGTGGGCGCCGGGTGCCCCGCCACGGGTATCAGGTGACTCTCGACGGCGCCGTCGTCGGCGAGGTGACCAGCGGCGCGCCGTCCCAGTCGCTCGGGCGGCCCATCGCGATGGCGTACGTGTCCGGGGCCGCCCTGGAGCGCGGAGGCCTGGCGGTGGACATCCGTGGTAGTCACGAACCCGTCGACGTCGTCGACCTGCCGTTCTACAGGAGGACCAAGTGAGCAGCATCCCCGACGAGCTGAGCTACACCAAGGAGCACGAGTGGGTGGCCGGGCTGGATGACGGCCTCACCGTGACGGTCGGCGTCACGGCCTACGCCGCCGAGCAGCTCGGCGACGTGGTGTACGTGCAGGTGCCCGAGGTGGGAGCGACCGTGGCGACCGGCGACGCGGTCGGCGAGGTCGAGTCGACCAAGTCCGTCAGCGACATCTTCGCCCCGGTGGGCGGCGAGGTCGTCGAGGTCAACCCCTCCGTGGTGGACGACCCCTCGCTGGTCAACTCCGACCCGTACGGCGAGGGCTGGCTGTTCCGCGTCCGCATGGAGGAGGAGCCGGACGACCTGCTGTCGGCCGCCGAGTACACCGCCCTCACCTCCGGCGAGTCCTGAACTCCGGAGGAGGCGACGGTCAATGGCGATCAGCGTCTTCGATCTGTTCAAGGTGGGGATCGGGCCGTCCAGCTCGCACACGGGCGGCCCGATGGCGGCGGCGCACCGGTTCGCGCGCGGCCTGCACGACGACGGCCTGCTGGAGAAGGTCACCCGCGTCGACGTCATGCTGTACGGCTCGCTCGGCCTGACCGGCAAGGGCCACGGCAGCGACAAGGCCGTCCTGCTCGGCCTGTCCGGCGACAAGCCCGAGCTGGTCGACGTCGACACGGTCGACGCGAGGCTCGCCGCCATGCGGGAGAGCGGGACCGTCCGCCTGTACGGCTCCCGCGAGATCCCCTTCGTCATCGGCGAGCACCTGGTCTTCGAGCGGAAGATCTCGCTCCCCCACCATCCGAACGGCATGCGCTTCACCGCGTACGCCGAGGACACGCCACTGCGGGAGAAGGTCTACTACTCGGTCGGCGGCGGCTTCGTGGTCGACGAGAACGCCACCGGCGCCGACCGGATCAAGCCCGACGACACGGTCGTGCCGTACCCGTTCACGACCGCGGCCGGGCTGCTCGCCCACTGCGCCGAGACGGGCCTGTCGATCTCCGGCCTGATGCTGGAGAACGAGACGGCCTTCGGCCGTACGCCCGCGGAGATCCGCGCGGAGCTGCTGTACCTGTGGTCGGTGATGGCCGAGTGCGTGCGGCGGGGAAGCGAGCGCGAGGGCGTCCTGCCGGGCGGTCTCAAGGTGCGGCGGCGGGCCCACCAGCTCCTGCGCAAGCTGCGGAGCGAGGGCGACGGCGACCCGCTCCAGGCGATGGACTGGGTGACGATGTTCGCCCTGGCCGTCAACGAGGAGAACGCCGCCGGAGGCAGGGTGGTCACCGCGCCCACCAACGGCGCGGCAGGCATCATCCCGGCCGTCCTGTCCTACTACATGCGGTTCATGCCTGGAGCGAGCGACGAGGGCGTCGTCCGCTTCCTGCTGACGGCCGGGGCGATCGGCGTGCTGTTCAAGGAGAACGCCTCGATCTCCGGCGCCGAGGTCGGCTGCCAGGGCGAGGTCGGGTCGGCCTGCTCGATGGCGGCGGCCGGGCTGACCGAGGCGCTGGGCGGCACCCCCGAGCAGGTCGAGAACGCCGCCGAGATCGGCATCGAGCACAACCTCGGCCTCACCTGCGACCCCATCGGCGGCCTGGTCCAGATCCCGTGCATCGAGCGGAACGCGGTCGCGTCGATCAAGGCGATCGCCGCCGCCCGCATCGCCCTGCGGGGTGACGGCCGCCACTTCGTGTCGCTCGACAAGGCCATCAAGACGATGCGCGACACCGGCAGGGACATGCTCGACAAGTACAAGGAGACCTCGCGGGGCGGCCTGGCCGTCAACGTCATCGAGTGCTGACCTCCCGGGCTATGGTGGGTGCTTTCGCGGCAGCCGGGGAGGTTCTGTGACGTTGCGCTCGCATCGCGCGTTCCTGGTCGTGCTGGCCCTGGGCGTGGCGCTGCGCGCGCTCGCCGTGCTGGGATACCGCCCGGCGCTGTGGTTCTGGGCGGACTCGTTCGCCTACCTCAGCTCGGCTCTCGACCTGCGGCCCCTGGCGTCGCGGCCGTCCGGCTACGCGCTGTTCCTGCGCGCGCTGGAGCCCCTGCACAGCCTGACGGCCGTCGTGGTGGCCCAGCACCTGCTCGGCCTCGCCGTCGCGACGTGCGTGTACGCGGTGCTGCGGCGGCGTACGAGCCTGCCGGGATGGGGGGCGGCGCTGGCGGCCGCGCCGGTGCTCCTCGACGTCCACCAGATCCAGCTCGAACACCTCGTCATGGCCGACCTGCTCTTCACCGCCCTGGTCGTCTTCGCGGTGACGGCCCTGCTGTGGCACCCACGGCCCGCCGCGTGGACGGTCGTCGCGGCGCTGCTCCTGCTCGCCCTGGCCACGATCACCCGGACCATCGGACTGCCGCTGATCCCTCTCGCCGCGCTTCTCGTCGCCCGTTCCGGATGGCGTGCGGCCGTCGCGGGCCTGGTCGCCGCGGCCGCCGTGCTCGGCGGCTACGCCGTGTGGTTTCACAGCGCGAACGGCTCGTACGGCATGGGCGGCAGCAACGTGTGGCTGTGGTCGCGGACGATGACGTTCGCCGACTGCGCGAAGATGCACCCACCGAGGGATCTCGCCGTCCTGTGCCCGTCGGAGCCCCGGCTCGCCGCCCCCGCCTACATCTGGGACGCCCGCTCGCCCATCCAGCGGGCCGGGGCCGACCGGGAACGGCTGGCCGGCGAGTTCGCCTCGCTGGCGATCCGCAGCCAGCCCGCCGACTTCCTCATGACGGGGCTGCACGACGCCCTCTGGGCGTTCGAGTGGGACCGGCGCCCCTACCCCTCCCCCGGGCCGCAGAGCGCGTACGTCTTCCCCGCCTCCGTCAAGCCGTTCAACGATAAGGTCGCCTCCGCCGGGCGCACGGCGACCCAGCTCACCGCGGCCTATCAAGGGGCCTACCAAGGGGCCTACCAGGGGACGTCCGGGGCGACGCGCGTCGCCGGGCCGTACGCGGGCTGGCTGCGCGCCTACCAGGACCAGGGGTTCCTGCGGGGCCCGCTGCTGGCCGTCATCCTGCTCACCGGGCTCGGGGGGCTGCTCGCGCGCCGGTGGGCGGCGCTGCTCCCCTGGGCCGCCGCCATGACGCTGCTCCTGCTGCCGCCGCTCATCGCGGCGTTCGACCACCGGTACGTGGTGCCGGTCGTGCCGCTCGCCTGCCTCGCCGCCGGGCTCGCCCTCGGCTCCCGGCGATCACCGCCTCCCTGGCGGTCAGCGGCGGCGGACGTGCAGCCGGACGAGCGTCGGCAGACCGGGCCGCTCCACCGCGCGGCGAACGCGTGAGATCGCCGAGCCGTCCAGCCGCTTGATCACCTCGTGCAGGTCGGCGCCGGGCCGCAGTGACAGCGCCACCCGGATCCTGCGGTCGCCGACCACCCGTACGGAGATCTTGCCGATGCCCTCGACGCCCTTGAGCGCGACGCCGAGCATGGCGATCCCGGCCCCCGTACGGCTCCCGAACCGCCCCCAGCCGAGCGCGCCCACGAACCAGCGGGTCGCCGTCAGGGCCAGCAGAATCGCCACTCCCGCGGCCAGCGGCGGCGCCCAGGCGTTCCGGCCGAAGAACGCCAGATCCACCATGAGAGCATTCGGGCGGTCATGGGCGGCGGATAGGGCGAAGGCCCCGCCCGCGACGAGGGCCAGGCCGACCAGGCCGATCCCCACGCGGTTCCCAAGATGCGGGCGCATCGTCAGATCCTCCTCCGGCGCAGCCGTACGACGACCTCGTGGCGGCACAGCGCGCCGAGGCCGGACAGCCGGTCGCCCACGGCGGCGCCGACCTCGCGGAGCAGCTCACCCGCGTGGGACGCGTCGGTGACCACCGTGACCTCGATCCGCCTGCGCATGATGCGGACGTAGGCCCGCTGGACGCCGTCCACCTCGCGGGCCGCCGCGCCGACCGTACGGCGCAGGCCCTCACGGGTCAGCCCGAGCACGAGCAGCGGGTCGTCGCACTCCAGCGGCACCAGCCGGGGACGGCCGGGCAGCACGGCCAGCGCCACGAGCACCGCCCCGGACACGATCATCGCGGCAGCCGCGGCGGGCACGGCGGGGTGGCCGAAGGTCAGCGACAGCAGGCGGCGCAGCTGCGGCCACATCAGGGGCGAGCCGAGCATGGCGGCGATGATCTCGACGGTGACGGCCCAGGCGAGCACCCCCAGCGCGGCGGCGACGGCGATCCCCGCCGGCGTGCGGCCGGGTCTGAGCACGGCGGTCCGCCGGACGGCCCTGCCCCCCGTCTCCGCCTCTTTGGCCGAGGAACCCGCCAGGATGTCCTGCACGACGCTCATCAGCCGCTCACCTCTTTCGCGCACCGCGCCGGGTCCGGTCGGTAGTCACCTGCCCATGGGTACACCGGGAAGGTGCCACGGCCGCCGGTCACCCGCCCGCTTGGCCGATCTTGGGCCGCCCGCGCCGGAGTCTTTGCCCGGCCGCCGGGCAACATGACTTCAGCTCATGTCCGGGGAGCCGGTACTAGGCTGCGGCCATGGACGACCGACAGCGCCTGGACAAGGCCACGGCCGGGCTGGAGCCACCCTTCGCCGTTCTGGACATGGACGCGCTCCGGGCCAACGCGGCCGACATGGCACGCAGGGCCCGCGGCAAGCCGATCCGCGTGGCCAGCAAGTCGATCCGGTGCCGGCCGATCCTGGAGCGGGTCCTCGCCATGGACGGCTTCGCGGGTGTCATGGCGTTCACGCTGCCCGAGGCGCTGTGGCTGGTGTCCACCGGGCTGCGCGACGTCCTCGTCGCGTACCCCACCGCGGACCGCGAGGCGCTGCGAGCTCTCGGATCCGACTCCGCCGCCGCCCGGGAGATCACGGTGATGGTCGACTCGGCCGAGCATCTGGACCTCATCGACGGCCTCGGCCTTCCCCACCCGATCCGGGTCTGCCTCGACATCGACGCCGGGTTCACGGCGTTCGCGGGGAGGCTCCGCGCCGGCGCGCTGCGGTCGCCGATCCGCCGGCCCGACCAGGCCGCCAAGCTCGCCGCGGCCGTCGTCGCGCGCCCGGGCCTGCGCCTTGCCGGGCTCATGTCGTACGAGGCCCAGATCGCGGGGGTGGGCGACAGCCTCCCCGGCGCGTACGGGCGCCTGGTGAGGTGGATGCAGGGCCGGTCACGCAGGGAGCTGGCCGTGCGCCGGGGCCGGATCACCCGGGCCGTACGGCAGATCGCCGACCTGGAGTTCGTCAACGGCGGCGGCACCGGGAGCATCGAGAAGACGGCGAGCGAGCGGGCCGTCACCGAGGTCGCGGCGGGGTCGGGGCTCTTCCATCCCCGGCTGTTCGACTTCTACCGGAGCTTCACGGGCCGCCCGGCCGCGATGTTCGCACTGCCCGTGGTCCGCAAGCCGTCGCCCGGCGTGGCGACCGTGCTCGGCGGCGGCTACCACGCCTCAGGCGCGCCCGGCCCCACGCGCCTGCCGCAGCCGTACCTGCCTCCGGGGCTCCGGTACGACTCCGACGAGGGGGCGGGCGAGGTGCAGACGCCGCTCCTCGGCGAGGCGGCCGGGGACCTGCGGGTCGGCGACCGCGTCTGGTTCCGGCACGCCAAGGCCGGCGAGCTGTGCGAGCGCTTCGCCACCCTGCACCTCATCGAGGGCGACCAGGTCGTGGAGGAGGTCCCCACCTATCGCGGCGAAGGCCGCACCTTCCTCTGACCGGCCTCTGACCGGCCTCTGACCGGCCGCCTCGGGACTTGCCGTCAGCGGTGGTTGCGGCGGCGCACGAGCACGATCGCGGCTCCCAGCACCACGACGGCGCCGATGCCGATGAGCACCGGCGCGACGCTCTCCGCCGGGCCCTCTTCCGCCGGGCCCTCGCCGTTCTCAGCGAACGCGACGGAGCGCGGTGCCGCCCCCACGAGCTCCCCCAGTGACGACACGAGCCGTACGGCGTTGGTCTTGAACCTGACCACACCCCGCTCAGCGACCCGTTTGGGGCTCACCCGGTCCGCGATGGCGTCGACCGTGCGAGCCAGCTCCGCCCGCGTGCGCTCGATCTCTCGCTCCAGCGCATCGGGATCGGTGTCCGCCATGCGATCCCCTCCTGTGGTATCCGTGTGTGATCAGTCTGCCAGGTCCCGCAGACCTCCCGCACAACAGCCGAGCCGGTAGTTTGGTTGACGCCGCCCGCCACCGCCGCGGGTCACCTTCTGGGAGGACACGATGACCAAGCTCCAGCCCGGCGACGCCGCGCCGGACTTCACCCTCACCGACGCCGACGGCGAGGAGGTGTCGCTCAAGTCGTTGCGCGGCAAGCGGGTCATCCTCTACTTCTACCCCGCCGCCATGACCCCTGGCTGCACCAAGCAGGCGTGCGACTTCCGCGACAACCTGGGGTCCCTGACCGCGCAGGGCTTCGTCGTGCTGGGAGTCTCCAAGGACAAGCCGGCCAAGCTGCAGCAGTTCCGCGAGCGCGACGGGCTGACCTTCCCGCTGCTGTCGGACCCCGCGCTGGAGGTCCACAAGGCCTACGAGGTGTACGGGGAGAAGCAGAACTACGGGAAGACCATCATGAGTGTCATCCGTTCGACCTTCGTGATCGACGCGGACGGGAAGATCGAGAAGGCTCTCTACAACGTGAAGGCCACCGGTCATGTCGCCCGGCTGGTGAAAGAGCTGGGCATTTCCTGATCCGTCTCATTTACGGCCCATTGCGGGCGGCCGGAAAATGTCGGTGGCGGAAGTTAACGTCGGGGTGTGCGGAAATACAAGTACACCCCGGAGCTGCTCGCGGAAGCCGCCGCGAGCTCGAAGAGCATCGCCGACGTTCTGCGCTATCTGGGCATTCCCTGGTCGGGCGGGACGCACGCCCACATCAGCCGTCGCCTCAAGCACTTCGGCATCGACACATCGCACTTCCGGAGGGGCTCGCCCAACAAGGGCAGGCCCTCGACTCGGCGGCACTTCCCGGCCCAGGTCCTGATCATTACAGCTCCTGGTTCACCGCGTCAGAAGCCCGCCCTCCTGCGGCGCGTGCTCCGAGAAACCGGTGTGCCGTATGCGTGCTCCGCCTGTAGGATGGACGATGTCTGGCAGGGCCGGCCGCTGACATTGCATGTGGACCACATCAATGGAGATTGGCTGGACAACAGACAGGAAAACCTTCGATTTCTTTGCCCGAATCGCCATTCACAGACGGACAATTTCGCGGGCAAAGGAAGAGGAAGAGGGGTCGTAGCCCACCAGGTAGAGGCAACGGTTTTAGGTACCGTCCAGAGCGAGTTCGAATCTCGTCGACCCCACCCGGAAACAAACGAAGAGCCGGCGGATCATCCTCCTCCACGGGCGGAAATCACCAAGGTAAATCTCACTCTTGCAGCGGAGGACGCCGCCTTTCTGGAGCGGTACGTGGCCGCTGAGGGCGCCCGGTCACGGTCCGCGGCCATCCGCAAGGCCATCGCCCTCCTGCGGGCGCAGCAGAATCGCCGCGAGCACCCCGGCGCGCCGGACGCCGGCCGATTGGACGGCCGGCACGGCGCGTCATGACGACGGGCTCGATGGCACGGGGCTCGGTGGCGCTGGGCTCGGCGGTGAGCTGGGGGGCAGGCTTGACGGCGCGGGTGACGGCTGCGCGGGAGTCCTGGGCCATCCCGGCGGCAGGGGCGCCCCGCCGGCTCCGGGGCCCGGCCGCTCGCAGCGGAAGCCGTTGTCGGTCCGCTCGCACGACGGCGGCATCCGGTTGGACCGCGGCCCCTGACCGGGCGCGCCGAACCGATGCCCGAACGGGCCGTCGCCTCGTTGCCGCATGTCACCGGGGGCACGTCTCTCGTCGCTCACACGGTAGTAGTGCCCGTCGTGGTTCCGCAGGGAGTCCCCGATGGCCACGGCTCCGCCGCCCACGAGGGCTCCGATGAGTGCCCCGGCGAGGCCGACGGCGACGAGTTGCCCGCGGTGCCCGCGTAACGGGCCGCCGAAGCGAGGCCCTGTGGCCTGTGCCCCGCCCGCCCACGGCGGCGGGCCCCACCCTGGGGCGTTCCATCCCGGCCCGCCCGAACCGTACGCGTATCCGGGCCCGCCGGCGGGCGACTCGGCCCGGTACGACGGTCCCGCGCCGGGCCGCCCCGGCGCAGGCGCGGCGGACGGCGGAGGGCCTTGCCGCGCCTCCTGCGAGTGAGCCGCGTGCTGCGGCGACGCCGGCTCTGGCCGCGGCTCCTGTGGGAGGGCCTGGTCCGAGCGAGCTTGTTGCGGGGGCGCCTCGTCTGGACCGGCCTGGTCCGGGGGAAGCGGGGCGGTGTGATCCCCGGCCCCCGGGCCGCGCGGCTCGTCCTCGGCGCCGCGCGGCCCTGCGTCTTGATCCGCCATCACAGATCTCCCCTTGCCCGCTTCAGAGAAGCGCTCCCGGGATCAAGAATGCGCCGCGATCCGTAAGGACGGCGTAAACGGCGCGGCCGCCCTGCGACCTGAGTCGTACTCGGGGATCCCCCGTAAGACTGACCTGGCCTGAACAGCGAATACGTATGGTTGAAGGCGTGTTCGGCAAGATGCGCGCCTGGGGAAGGCGTCACAGCACGCTGGTGGACGCGCTGACGGTGTCGCCGCTGGCGCTGCTCTGCATTCTGACCGCGCGCTCGTTCGGCGCTCCCCCGATCGGCGGCGTGGTCCGCATCGGAACCCCTGGTGTGCTGCTGCTGTCCGCCGTCCTGGTGATTCCGCTGCTGTGGCGGCGAGGGCATCCCCGCGAGGTGTTCGCCGTCATCGCCCTCGCCTGCTTCGTCCAGTGGCTGGCGGGCGTCACGCTGATCGCGGCGAACCTGGCCGTCCTCGTCGCGATGTACGGCGTCGCCGCGAGGTGCACGGCCCGGTGGGCGGTCGCGGCGGGGCTGGTCGCCGAGCTCGGGCTGCTGCTCGCCATGCTCCGCTGGTCGCCGGACGTCAAGTCGGCGTTCCCGTCGTCGTCGGTTTTCGTGATAGCGATCTGGATCACCGGGATCTACGCCAACACCCGGCGGCGATATGTGGAGAGCCTGCTGGAGCGGGCCGTACGGGCCGAGCAGGACCGGGACCAGCAGTCGCGCATCGCGGCCGCCGCCGAGCGGGCACGCATCGCGCGGGAGCTGCATGACGTCGTGGCGCACAACGTCAGCGTGATGGTCGTCCAGGCCGACGGAGCGGCGTACGCGATCGGCAGTGACCCGGAGCAGGCCCGGCGCGCGGTGAAGGCGATCTCGGCGACCGGGCGGCAGGCGCTGACCGAGATGCGGCGCCTGGTCGGCGTGCTGCGGCAGGACGCGGGGAGCCCGGCCGAGGAGTACGCTCCACAGCCGGGCGTCGCACAGCTCGGCGAGCTCGTCGAGCAGGTGGGGCAGTCGGGGCTGCCGATCGAGTTCACGGTGTCGGGCACGCCGCGGGACCTGCCGGAGGGCGAGCAGCTGGCGGTCTACCGCATCGTCCAGGAGGCGCTGACCAACACGTTGAAGCACGGCGGGCCGGACGTCCACGCGCGCGTCGAGGTCCGGTACGCCTCGTCGCAGATCGAGCTGAAGATCTGCGACGACGGCAGGGGCGCGGCGGCCCCCCGGGTGGACGGCGGCCACGGTCTCATCGGCATGCGGGAGAGGGTGGCCATGTACGGCGGCGCGGTGGAGGCCGCGCCGCGCGCCGGAGGCGGCTTCCAGGTCGTGGCGCGTATCCCCATCGGCGTAGCCGTGTGAAGCCGGCCCGCGGCGGTTTCTGGACATCGGAGAGTGGAGCGGAGCGGCAGTGATACGGGTGATGCTGGTCGACGACCAGGAGCTGGTGCGGACCGGCTTCCGGATGGTCCTGGGGGCGCAGCCCGACATCGACATCGTGGCTGAGGCGTCCGACGGCCAGGCCGCCGTGGACATCGTCCGTACGGTCGAGATCGATGTGGTGCTGATGGACGTGCGCATGCCGCGCATGGACGGGGTCGAGGCGGCCCGGCTGATCCAGCTCATGCCCGGCGCCCCCAAGGTGCTGATCCTGACGACGTTCGACCTGGACGAGTACGCGTTCGCGGCGATCAAGTCGGGCGCCTCGGGATTCCTCCTGAAGGATGTGCCGCCGGACGAGCTGATCAACGCGATCCGGTCGGTTCACTCGGGGGACGCGGTGGTGGCCCCCAGCACGACCCGCCGGCTGCTCGACCGCTTCGCCTTCCTGCTGCCCGAACGGGAGGGCCCCCGGCGGGACGAGAGCGCCCTGACCACGCGCGAGCGGGAGGTGCTCGTCCAGGTGGCGCGGGGGCTGTCGAACTCGGAGATCGCCGCGCGGCTGCATCTGGCCGAGGCGACGGTGAAGACCCATCTGGGCCGCATCCTCGCCAAGCTGGGCCTGCGGGACCGCGCCCAGGCGGTCGTGTACGCGTACGAGAAGGGGATCGTGTCCCCCGATCGTCCGAACGGCTGAGCGCGGATTACCTCGAAAGTCGCACATCGGCTCAGCGGAGCCCCGGAAGGACCAGTGCGAACCCGTCCGGCAGGCTGAGGCCATGTCAAGATCACGAACGTAGCGTTGTGGGTCATGACCACAACTACCGATGTCCGCACCGCCGTTGTCGCGAGAGGACTCACCAAGGTGTACGGCGAGGGGGACGCGGCGGTGCACGCGCTGCGCGGGATCGACGTCGGCTTCGCCACCGAGGCGTTCACCGCCATCATGGGGCCGTCCGGGTCCGGCAAGTCCACCCTCATGCACTGCCTGGCCGGGCTCGACTCGGTGACCCAGGGGAATGTCAGCATCGGCGACGTCGAGATCACCCGGTTGAACGACAAGGAGCTGACCCTGCTGCGGCGTGACCGTGTGGGCTTCATCTTCCAGGCGTTCAACCTGCTGCCGACGCTGACGGCCGAGCAGAACATCCGGCTTCCCCTGGAGATCGCGGGACGGCAGGCCGATCAGGTGCTGTTCGACCGGGTGATCGAGACGGTGGGCCTGCGTGACCGGCTGAAGCACCGGCCGAACCAGCTGTCGGGCGGCCAGCAGCAGCGGGTGGCCGTGGCGCGGGCGCTGATCAGCAAGCCTCAGGTGATCTTCGCGGACGAGCCGACGGGCAACCTCGACTCGCGCAGCGGCGCCGAGGTGCTGGCCTTCCTGCGCAGGTCGGTGCGTGAGCTCAGCCAGACGATCGTGATGGTGACCCACGACCCCGTCGCCGCGTCGTACGCCGACCGGGTGGTGTTCCTGCGTGACGGGCTGCTGGTGAGCGAGCTGCGGCAGCCGACGCCGCAGACCGTGCTCGACACGCTCGTGGCGCTGGAGGCCTGAGCCGTGTTCCGCACCACGATCGCGGGGCTCCTGGCGCACCGGCTTCGCCTGCTGCTCACCTCGCTGGCGATCATCTTGGGAGTCGGGTTCATCGCCGGCACGTTCGTGCTCACCGACACCATCAAGGCGGGCTACAACCAGGCCTTCGCCGCCGACGCCGACAAGGCCGACGTCGTCGTCCTCCCCAAGGACGCGAACCTTCCCGACAGCGTGCTCACGAAGGTCAAGGCCGTCCCCGGCGTCGCAGGCGCGGAGGGTGTCGTGCGGGGCGACGCCCCCGTCATCGGCAGGGACGGCAAGGTCGTCGGCGACATCCCGACCGCCGGCATCTCCATGCCGGCCGCCCGGCTGCACCTCACGGCCGGCGCGGCCCCCGCGGCGGACGACCAGGCCGTCCTGGACGAGAACACGGCGAAGGCCCAGGGGTTCGCTCCGGGCGCCACCATCACGGTGCTGGACAAGAAGAACGCCAAGCACGAGTTCCGGCTCGTCGGGCTCTTCGACGTGGGGGTCGACTCCGACCTCGCCGCGCGCGGGGCGGTCGTCCTCACCCCCGGGACCGCGCAGCGGATGACGGGCGAGAAGGGCTTCCGGGAGATCGACGTCACGAGCGCCGGCCCGGCGCCCGAGGGCCTCCGTACGGCCGTCGCCGGAGCCGTGGGCGCCGGCGCCGAGGTGAAGACGGGGCAGGAGCGGGCCAGGCAGCTCGCGGACCGCAACGGGGTGAGCACCCAGTTCCTCACGATCGGCCTGCTGCTGTTCGGGGCGGTCGCGCTGCTCGTGGCGGCGCTGGTCATCTACAACACGTTCAACATCCTGGTCGCGCAGCGGATGCGTGAGATGGCGCTGCTGCGCTGCATCGGGGCGACCAGGCGCCAGGTGTTCGGCTCGGTCGTGCTGGAGTCGGCCATCGTCGCGCTGGTGTCGTCGGTGCTCGGCCTGCTGGCGGGCCTCGGGCTCGGGGCGGGGGCGACGGCGGTCATCCGGAACGCCGGCGGCGACATCCCCGCCGGCACGGTCACGCTGACGCCGCAGACGATCGCGATCGGGCTGGCCACCGGCATGTTGGTGACCGTGGGCGCGGCGCTGCTGCCGGCCCGCCAGGCCACCAAGGCGGCGCCGGTCGCGGCGCTGCGCGCGCAGGTCGAGGAGCATACGTTCCGCACCGGAGTGGTCCGGGTGGCCATCGCCGTCCTGTTCGCCCTGGGGGGCGCGGGCCTGACGGCGGCGGGGGTGCTGACGGCCCCGGGCGAGTCCGCGCTGCTGGTCGTCATGGCGGGGGGCGTGCTCGTCTTCTTCGCGGTGCTCGTGCTCGGCCCGGTGATCGTCAAGCCGCTGATCGGGCTCGTGGGATGGCTGCCGGGGAAGCTCTTCGGCGTTCCCGGACGCCTGGCCGTGGACAACTCGCGGCGCAACCCGAGGCGGGCGGCGACCACCACGATCGCGCTCACGATCGGCGTCACGCTGATGACCTTCATGTCGGTGCTCACCGCGACGGTCAGGACCACCGTCGGCGAGCAGATCGACAAGCAGTTCCCCGCCGACTATCTCCTCCAGTCCCAGACGGGCAAGGTGCCTCAGGCGGTGGCCGGCGCTCTGCGTGCCCGTTCCGAGGTCGCGGCGGTGACCGAGCTGCGCGAGGAGGACGCGAAGGTGAACGGCCAGGACCATCCGGTCGGCACCGTCACGCAGTCGTCCCTCGGGGCGTCCGTCAAGCCGGCGACGACGTCGGGCTCGCTCGACGGGTTCGGGCCGGGCATGGTGGCCGTCGGCGCGGCGGCGGCCAAGAGCTTCGGCGTCAAGGTCGGCGACGAGGTCACGGTCGCGGCGCCCAAGGGCAGCGCGCGGCTGCGGGTCGTGGCGCTGCTGGAGTCGGACGTGTCCCTGCTGCCGGAAGTGACCGTGGCGGAGAAGACCTTCGAGCGGTACTTCGGGGCGGCGGACGACGACCTCGTCCTCGTCGACGCCGCCGACGGAGTCACCGCCTCCGCGTCTCGGGCGGTCCTCGACGACGTGACGAGGCCGTACCCCGCCGTGAAGATCGGCAGCATGACGGAGATCAGGAGCCAGTTCGACGACGCGTTCGGCACGATGCTTCTGGTCGTCACCGGCCTGCTCGGCTTGGCGATCGTCATCTCGCTGCTCGGCATCGCGAACACGCTGTCGTTGTCGGTGCACGAGCGGACCCGCGAGTCGGCGCTGCTGCGCGCCCTCGGGCTGACCCGGCCGCAGCTGCGCGGCATGTTGTCGGTGGAGGCGCTGGTCCTCGGCCTGGTGGGGGCGGTGATCGGCGTCGCGCTGGGCATCGCGTACGGCTGGGCGGCGACGACCACGATCACCGAGGACGTCGCCTTCCAGCTGCCGGTGGGGCAGATCCTGCTGTTCGTCGCCACCTCGGGCCTGGCGGGCGTGCTCGCGGCCGTGGTGCCCGCCAGGCGCGCCGCCAAGGCGTCGATCGTCGGCTCCCTGGCGAGCGCCTGACCGGGCGCGTCCAAGGCCCCGGTGCCTTGCGAGTGCCTGACCGGCTCCCGGGCCCTCGTCCCGCCACGTTCCGTGGCCTGAGGCGAGGGCCCGGGCGATACGGCCCGTGTGACGCGACCCGGCGACACTGCCCGGGCGGGGCCGTCCGGCGTCCGTCCCGGGCCGGAGGTCAGAGCCGCTGCCCCTGCCGGTCGATGACCACGGCGAACACCCCCGTGACGTCCTCGTACGGCGGCTCGACGGCCATGTGGCCCCGCTGGGCGTCGATCCAGAGGACCTCACCCCGGCAGTTCACCGCGTTCCAGGCATGGCTGCCGCCACCCGGCCAGCGGGTGATCAGGACGGTCGCCGCCCCGTGACCTCCGAAGATCAGCCGCTGTGCGATCGCCACGTAGGCGCGGCGGCCGTGCCCCACGTACTCGAACCGGTGCCCCAGCCACTCCTCCGCCCGGGCCACCCCTCCGGTCTCCCCCGTGAGCAGCGGCCGCCCGGCAAGGTCGTATTCGGGCTGCCTGCGGGCGGCCGCGACCGGCTCACCGTGCCAGGTGGACATCACCGCCAGCGCGCAGTCCACCGCGTTGTTCGACCTGAACGGATCCTCCGTCGGGCCCTCCCCGTTGATCAGCCGGATCCACGTGCCACGCGGATCAGGGAAGCGCCCGCCGACCGCCTGGAGGAGACTCCCCCGCGTCTCGGCGTCGGCCTCGGCCAGCCCGCCGGGCCTGCCGTACGGGCGGGTGTCCTCCAGCCGCGGCGGGCGGCCCGGCCCGTCCAGCCAGTCCCGGTCGACCTCGTCGTCGACGAACGCCCACAGCCCGACGCTCTTGTCGGCCTCCAGGACCTCCAGGCTCCCCGTCCCCTCGGCGACGACCGGACGGATGTCGTGCCCCGGCGGGACTCGCCCGCCCTCCGGCCCGGGATGGCCCTCAAGTCCCTGAGGGAAGCGCGCTCCCAGGAGCGGAGCGCCCTGCCGTCCCTGCGGGAACCGCGGCCCCAGCAGGGAAGGCTCGGGCCGCCCGTCCTCGTCGGCCGGCCGAGTCTCCGGCACCGGCGACACCGGAGATGCGGATGCCACATCGTGGACCGGTGCCCGAACCTCATCCTGAACAGCTGACACGTCGGCCACCTTCGGCACGTCCTGAGCCGCCGCTGCGGGCGCCGCCTCCAGGACAGACGAGACCGGCTGGGCCGATCCCACCACCGCCGACGCCGTCTCCTGGGCCACCTCCGGCGCCAACGCCGCCTCCTGGACGGGCCATACCCCTGACCCGCCGGACGAGGCTCCCCGGACCTGCGCCGCAGCGAGCACATGTGGCACCGCCGCCGACGCCGTCTCCTCGGCCGCCTCCGACGCCGACGCCGTCTCCTGGACAGGGGACAGCCCGGTCTCGTGGACGGTCCCCGCTTCTTGCACCGGCCCTGTACGGGAGGTCGCGAGGCCTGTCTCGACGGTCAATGGGCCCTGGCCGGTCTCGTCGCCCTCCGGGCTACCAGCGTTCCTGGAGGCATCGCCTGGGTGATCCTCCTGGTCCGGGGTGACCGTCCACCCATGCTCGGCAGGCTTGGCGACACGGAGGCTTCCGCCCGCATCGCCCAGCTCCGCATCGCCCAGTCCGGCATCGCTCAGTCCCGCGTCAACCAGCCCCGCACCGTCCAACCCCGCATCGTCACCCGCCTCGGCATGGCGGAGCTCCTCAAAGGGCCGGACGAGCGTGACCGTGTCCGCCGTGTCCGCCGCATTCGCCGTGTCCGCCGTCTTCCCACCGGCCGCGGGCTCAGCCACATCAACAGGCTCGGCCGTACCAGACGGGCTCACCGGCCCCCCGGGGTGGCACTCCTGGGGTGGGGCCGCCCGCTGAAGCCGGACGACGGGGCGCTGAACGACGGGGCGCTGAACGACGGGGCGCTGAACGACGGGGCGCTGAACGACGGGGCGCTGAACGTCGAGGCGCTGAACGTCGAGGCGCTGACCGGGACCGCCGGGCCGTTCCGCCCCTGAGAGATCCGCGTCCCCGCTGGAGAAGTCCGCAGCCCCGTCGCTCCCCTCGGTGCTGGCCTCGTCGCCGCCGACGGCTTCCGAGGCGTCACCGACCTCGGGCTCCGTCTCGTCCTCTGCCTCTGCCCCTGCCCCTGCGGCCTGGCCCGCCTCGTCGTCAGGCGGATCCGCGACGGGCCCGCCCTCCCGGGCGTCCCCCGGCCGGCTCCCGGCCGCCGTCATCCTCTGCGGCCCCTTGGCGAGACCGCCCATACCGATGACACCGCCGATGACACCGCCGATGACACTGTCGGCACCGGCGGCACCGGCGATGGCGCCGTTCGCCGCCCCGTCGCGGGCGGCCGGGACCATCGCGTCCACCCCGTTGGGCAGGGACGGCGACCGGACCTCCATCCGGCGGCCGTCCAGCGACGGAGCAGGCGCCTCGGCGGCCTGCTCGTAGTCACGCCATCGACGGCCGTCCGCCGTCACGACCGGGTTGTACACGCCCGCCGGCAACCGCCATCTTGCATGCCGGCGGGACCTCTCCTGGTTCACGCGCTACGGCCCCCAATCCCTCGCGCATTTCAAGGGTGCCGATGCTAGGGGCGGCCTGCTCGGGGCACGGGGGGTTTTCCCAACTCCAGACCTGTGGCCGGTCGCTTTCGCCCCCCTTGAGGGCTGGTTGCCGTTACGTCACCCCACCTGGACGGTGATCGTGTCGTAGCCGGTGGCGCCGTCCGGGGCGGGCGGAGCCTCATCGGGCGTCTGCGTCTGCCCCGTCGCGTCGGTCGCGCGTACCGAGATCGTGTGCTTTCCGGCGGGAAGGTCCCAGTCGATCGACCACTGCCGCCAGGTGTCGGGCCCTGGCACGTCCGCCAGCTTCGCCTGACGCCAGCCGCCTCCGTCCACCTGGACCTCGACCGCGTCGATCCCCCGGTGCTGCGCCCAGGCGACTCCCGCGATCGTCGTACGGCCCGCCGCGACGTCGTCGCCGCCGCGCGGCACGTCGATCCGCGACTGCGTCTTGATCGGCCCCTTGGGCGCCCATCCCCGGGGCGTCCAGTAGCCCTCGTCCCGGTCGAACCGGGTGACCTTGATCTCGGTGACCCACTTGGTGGCGGAGACGTAGCCGTACAGGCCGGGGACGACCTGCCGCACGGGGAAGCCGTGGGAGGTGGGCAGCACCTCGCCGTTCATCGCGACGGCGAGCAGCGCGTCCCGGCCGTCCATCACGACGTCGACGGGGGTGCCGCAGGTCCAGCCGTCCTGGGAGACGCTGAGCAGCATGTCGGCGTCCCGCTTGATACCGGCCTCGCGGAGCACGTCGGCCAGCCGGGCGCCCAGCCAGCGGGCGTTGCCGATGTACGGCCCGCCGACCTCGTTCGACACGCAGGTGAGCGTGACGTCCGCCTCGACGAGAGGCCGCCGGAGCAGGTCGTCGAAGGTCAGCTCGACCGGCCGGTCCACCAGCCCGTGGATCTTCAGGGTCCAGCTCTTCGGGTCTACTGTGGGCACGACGAGGGCGGTGTCCACGCGGTAGAAGTCCGAGTTCGGCGTGACGAACGGCGACAGCCCGCGAACGCGCAGGTCCGCGCCCGCCGGGATCGGTCTGGCCGGCACCGCCGGGCGTGGCAGCGTCTTGGCGACGGCGCTGCGCGCGATGTCGCCGTCCTTGGTGCCGGCCAGCAGGTTCCCGCCGAGCCCGGCGACTCCGGCGGCTCCCACCCCCCACGCGACTCCGGTGAGCAGCCTGCGCCGGTCGAAGGCGTACAGCCCCTCACCCGCGCGCATCACGGGCGGCGTCACGACCTCAACCGGCCGCACCGTCCCGTCTCCCTCGGGCTCCCCGCCGCCGGGCGTGTCCGCCGGCGTGCGCCAAGCCGTGCCCGCGAGCGCCGGTCCGGCCGTTCCGGCCGGCGTGCCGCCGGGGGCGTCTTCGGTGAGCCGCCGTCCGGACGTCCGGGGGTCGCGCTCCCACTCGGGGATCGGGGTGCCGGCGCGGCGCAGCAGTCTGGACAGCGCCCAGGCCCCCACGCCCGCCCCGAGCACGGACGGCAGGACGTCGAGCGGGCCGGAGTCGGGGCGGGTGAGGGCGGCGACCGCGCCGACGAGCCCGAACAGGGCCAGGCCCCCCGTGCCGAACCGGGCGCCGCGCCGGGCGAGCAGCCCGAACCCGGCGGCGATCACGGCGAGGACCACGACGATGCCGGTGATCAGGACGGGCTTGTCGTTGGAGCCGAACGTCCGGATGGCCCATTCCTTGAGGGCGGCCGGCGTGCGGTCGACCACCGCGCCGCCGACCGCGACGACCGGTGAGGCCGCCGGGTTCACGATCCCGGCCACGAGCTGAGCCACGCCGAGTGCCACGGCGCCCGCGACGACGCCGATCAGGGCCGCCGCCCACCCGGGCAGGCGGACGGCATCCCGAAAGCCTTCTTTTTCCACAGTCCGAACGCTACGCCCCGCCGGCGGGGCCGGGTCTTACGGCGGTATTACGAGAGCACCTCGGCGATGACCTGGGCCAGCGCGCGGAAGGCCACGCCCCGGTGGCTGATCGCGTCCTTCTCGTCCGGGGACATCTGCGCGGTGGTACGGCTCTCGCCGTCCGGCACGAAGATCGGGTCGTAGCCGAAGCCGCCCGTCCCCCGGCGCTCCCGGATGACGACGCCCCGCATGGTCCCCTCCACGACGCGCTCCTCGCCCGAGGGCAGGGCGAGGACGGCCGCGCAGGCGAAGTGGGCCTGACGCCGCCCGTCCGGCACGTCGGAGATCTGGGCGAGCAGCAGGTCGAGGTTGGCCTCGTCGTCGCCGTGGGAGCCGGACCACCGGGCGGAGAAGATGCCCGGCATGCCGCCCAGGGCGTCGACGCACAGCCCGGAGTCGTCGGCGACCGCGGGCAGGCCGCTCTGGGCGGCCACGGCGTGCGCCTTGAGCAGCGCGTTCTCCGCGAACGTGAGGCCGGTCTCGGCCACGTCCGGGATGTGGGGGAACGCGTCGAGCCCCAGCAGCTCGACGGGCACGCCGGCCTCTGCCAGGATGCGGCGCAGCTCGACGATCTTCCCGGCGTTCCGTGTGGCCAGGACGACCTTGTTCATCGTTCTCCCTCCGGTCAGGCGAGGATCTCGGCCTGCACGCGCGTCAGCTCCGCGCAGCCGGCCGCGGCCAGGTCGAGCAGGCCGTTCAGCGCCGCCCGGTCGAACGGCGCGCCCTCGGCGGTGCCCTGGACCTCGACGAAGTCCCCACGGCCGGTCATCACGACGTTCATGTCGGTCTCGGCCTTGACGTCCTCGCTGTAGTCGAGGTCGAGCAGGGGCTCGGCGCCGACGACGCCGACGGAGACCGCGGCGACGGAGTTGACCAGCGGGTCGCCCGGGCACATGCGGCGCTTGCGCATCCAGGCCACGGCGTCGGCGAGCGCGACGTACGCACCGGTGATCGCCGCCGTACGGGTGCCGCCGTCGGCCTGGAGCACGTCGCAGTCGAGCACGACGGAGTTCTCCCCCAGGGCCTTGTAGTCGACGCAGGCCCGCAGGGACCGGCCGATCAGCCGGGAGATCTCGTGCGTGCGGCCGCCGATCTTCCCGCGGACCGATTCGCGGTCGTTGCGCGTGTTGGTCGAGCGGGGCAGCATGGCGTACTCCGCCGTCACCCAGCCGAGCCCGCTGCCCTTGCGCCAGCGGGGCACGCCGCTCTCCACCGTGGCGGCGCACAGCACCTTGGTGCCGCCGAACTCCACGAGCACGGATCCCTCGGCGTGGGCCAGCCAGTTCCTGGTGATGGTCACGGGGCGGAGCTGGTCGGGACGACGACCATCGATGCGAGCCATAGACGTCACCCTAGGTCATACACGGCCCCGCTCCGAGCCAGCTCCATCGTCCCGCCGAAGCCGCCGAGCGACGCCTCCTCAAGCACTCGGCCCCGATCGTTCCACGGGACGAGGTGGGTGAGGACCAGGGTGCCCGCGCCGGCCCGCGCCGCGTGCTCGGCCGCCTGCCGCCCGGTGAGGTGCAGGCCGGGAGTCAGGGCGGGGCCGTCGAGGAAGGACGCCTCGCACAGCAGCAGGTCGGCCTCGTGGGCCAGCTTGACCAGCTCCGCCGACTGCCCCGTGTCGGCGGAGTAGGCCAGTGAACGCCCCTGGTGGGCCACGCGGACGCCGTACGTCTCGACGGGGTGGTTCATCGGCGCGGCCGTCACCTCGAACGGCCCGATGTGCCGGACGCCCGGCGACAGCCGGGCGAAGTCGAAGGATCTCTCCAGGACCGGCTCGTCGGGCATGCCGTACGCCGCGTTGAGCCGCCGCGCGGCCCCGGCGGGGGCGTGGACCGGCACCCGCGGCAGGGGGCCGCCGGGCGCGTACGTGCGCACGACGTGGTAGGCGCACAGGTCGAGGCAGTGGTCGGCGTGCAGGTGGGACAGGACGATCGCGTCGACGTCGTAGAGCCCGGCGTGCCGCTGGAGCACGCCGAGGGACCCGTTGCCGAAGTCGAGGAGCAGCCGGAAGCCCTCGGCCTCCAGGAGGTAGCAGGAGGACGGGCTGTCCGGGCCGGGAAAGCTGCCCGAGCATCCGATGATGGTCAACTTCATAGCGCGCTCCCAACGCCGGATTCGTCACGCCCGTGACCCGAACCCCGTTCACGCCCCTGTTCCCGTTCCCCCAGAAGGCCCTCATTCACCGGCAGCCGCATCCCGGCCCGCTCGACCGCCTGGATCTCCGGCCCGAGGAACCGCCGCCCGAGCTGCTCGAACAGGGCCGTGTCGCCGGTCGCGCGGAACCGGTGCAGCGGCGCGGCCGCGCCGTCGCAGGCCAGCCCCCGGTCGTGCAGGATCCGGTAGACGTCCTTGGCCGTCTCCTCCGCGCTCGACACGAGCGTGACGCCGTCCCCGGCGACGTACGACAGCGCGCCCGTGAGCAGGGGATAGTGGGTGCAGCCGAGGATCAGGGTGTCGCAGCCCGCGTCCTGGACCGGTTCGAGGTAGCCGCGGATGACCTCGATCAGCTCCTCGCTCATCGTCTCGCCCCGCTCGACGAACTCCACCAGCAGAGGGGCGGCCACCGCGACCAGCTCGACGTCGGGGGCGGCGGCGAACGCGTCGTGGTAGGCCATCGACTGGATCGTGGCCCGCGTCCCGAGCACGCCGACCCTGCCGTTCCTGGTCGCCCGTACGGCACGGCGCGTGGCCGGCAGGACGACCTCGACGACCGGGATGTCGTACCGCTCCCTGGCGTCCCTCAGCACGGCCGCGCTGGCGCTGTTGCAGGCGATGACGAGCATCTTGACGTCATGCTCGACCAGGTGGTCCATGACCTCCAGGGCGTACGCGCGGAGCTGGGCGATGCTCTTCGGCCCGTACGGCTGGTTGGCCGTGTCCGCCACGTAGAAGATCGATTCGTGGGGCAGCTGGTCGATGATCGACCGGGCGACGGTCAGGCCGCCCACTCCGCTGTCGAAGATTCCGATGGCCCTGCTGTTGTCCGGCACGCTTCCCAAGGTTAGGGGACCGATCACGGCCGATCACGGTAAGAATCCTCACACGCGGGTCCGCGCCGATTCACGCCGCGCCCCTGCGAGGGGCCCGCCCGAAGATCTTGCCGAATGGTGGCGCCAGGGACGCCGGTCCATCCCGTCGATGCGCAGCCGCCCTGCGCATCGGCGAGCCGTCGACCTCCTCGGCGGCGAACTCGACCACCCCCGCCTCGGCGCCGACACCATCGTGCCCGCCCTGCTCGACATGCTGCTGCTCTACATCCTGCGCGCCTGGTTCGACGAACAGACCGAACACGGCACGACCACCGGCTGGGCCGCGGCACTGGGCGACCCGGCGATCAGCGCCGCGCTGCACGCTCTGCACCGTGACCCCGCACTCCCCTGGACGGTTGAGACACTCGGCAGCCAGGCGGGACTGTCCAGGGCGGCCTTCTCCCGGCGCTTCACCACTCTGATCGGCCAGCCGCCCCTCACCTATCTGACCTGGTGGCGCATGACCGCCGCGGCCCGGCTTCTCCGCGAGACCGACGCCCCGCTCGCCGAGGTGGCCACCCGGATCGGCTACACCTCGGAGTTCGCCTTCGCCACCGCCTTCAAGCGGGAGTACGGCATCGCGCCCGGCAAATACCGACGACAGAGCGAGCCGAACGCCGGCTCAGGACGGACCGGCAGGGACACGGCCTAGCCTCGGCCGACCCGGGCGATCTGGCGCGACTGGGCGACCAGCCGGCCGGCGGAGTCCCACACCTCGACGTCCTCGTCGAACCACCCGTCGCTGATCAGCCGGCCGCTGCCCAGCAACGTCAGCCAGCCCGGCGCGGGCAGGGCGCGCAGGTGCCAGGTGAGCTCCACCGTGGGCGCCCATCCCCGGGCGCCGGCCGAGAAGACCACGGGCGGCAGCGCGTCGACGGCCAGCGCCAGCACGTACGGATCGGGGTCCTGCGGCTCGGCCATCCGGAAGTAGGCGCGGGCCTCCGGCCGCCCGGTCGGCTCACCGGAGAGCCAGCCGATCGTCGGCGGGTCGAACAGCATCTCCATCTGGGCGCTCAAGGTCATGTTCGACTCGGGCTTGGGCATGGGCAGCCGCACGCACGCGTCCCGGCCGGGCATCGTCACCGGCGGGCCGCCGGACCAGTCGGGCACGGCCGCCGCGTCGAGAGTGGCCGTGGTGACGAGCGCCTCGATGAACGGCTGCCCGTCCTGGACCAGGCTCGCGCGGGCCGTCGTCACCGTGCGGCCCGACTTGAGCCGCTCCACGATCACCCGGGCGGGCCCCGGCCGGGGCGCCCGCAGGAACTGGGCGCTCGTCGAGACGGGATGCGCGTGGGGCGAGGCGTCCACCACGGCCCGCAGGACGGTGGCCACGAGGTAGCCGCCGTTGAGCGGGCCCCCGATGGAGTACCCGTCGTCGAGGCACACGTCATAGGTGGTGTCGTCGACGCGGATGGCCTGCGTCGCCTCGTCGAACTTCGTCACGGCGCCCCTCGGGATCGGCAGTCTCCGGAATCATGTTCTGGTCATTACTGTAGCGTGGCCCGCCCGCCCCCGGCGGGCGCGCCGAGGGTGGTCAAGTGCGCACGGTCAAGCCCGTTGCAAGTGCCTCGCTACCGGCCCGGCATAGCCTCCAGGCGTCCCCGACGACCACCTTGTGAGTGAGACATGCCCGCCGACACGCACTCCGGGTACCCCTTCCCGGAAGACCAGGATCTGGACCGGACCATCTCCTACCGCACCCCCCGCGGCCTCCCGCAGGCCGGGGACCAGCACACCCGGAGACTCCCCAACTGGCCGGAGCCCGAGGAGATCGGGGTCGGCACCGTACCCGCCGCTCTGCCCGCCGCTCTGTCCGCCGCCGGGCCCGCCGCTCCCCTTGCGGCGCCCCCCGCCGGCGCCGAGTCCGCGCCGCCGCGCCGGCGGGGACGCGGCTGGATCGCCGCCCTCGTCGCCGCCGTGCTCGTCGCCGTCGTCTGCGGCGGCGGCGTGTGGGCCGCCGCCAAGCTGAGCGGCGGAGGCACCCAGCCGCAGGACGTGCTGCCGGGCGGCGCCATCGCCTATGCCCGGCTCGACCTCGACCCATCCGCCGGGCAGAAGCTCGCGCTGTTCTCGATCGCGCGCAAGTTCTCCTCCACCCGCGGGTCGTTCACGGGGGACGACCCCCGCCAGGCGCTGTTCACCGCCCTGCGGCAGGACGTCAAGGACGTGGCGCACGTCGACTACGCCAAGGACGTCGAGCCGTGGCTCGGCGACCGGATCGGCGTGGCCGTGCTCCCGCCGGCGGCGAAGGGTGAGGAGCCCGGCGTCGCGGTGGCCGTACAGGTCAAGGACGAGGCCGCCGCCCGCACCGGTCTGCGCAAGCTGGGTCTCGAAGACGGCGCGGCCGGGCTCGCCTTCCGCGACGGCTACGCGCTGCTCGCCCAGACGCAGAAGCAGGCCGACGCGTACGCTCAGCGGGCACCGCTGGCCCGCGACCCCCAGTTCGCCGACGATCTCGCGGCCCTGGGCGAGCCCGGAGTGCTGTCGGCGTGGGCCGACCTGGGCAAGATCGTGGACGCCTCCGGAGCCGCCGAGGAAGCGGCGGTCACCGCTCTCGCGCCGCTGCGCGGCACCCGGTTCGCCGGCGCCCTGCGGTTCGACGGCTCCTACGCCGAGCTGACCGGCATCACCCGGGGCGGCGCCGGCGCGGGCGGCGCGAAGGCCGAGCCCGTCGCCGTCGGCAGCCTGCCGGACTCCACCGTCGCCGCGGCGTCGGTCTCCGGCCTGGGAGAAGCGCTCGGCGAGCAGTGGCCGCGCATCCAGGAGGCCGCCAAGGCCAGCCCCGGCGCCGAGGGCTTCACCACGTTCCTCGACCAGGCCAGGGACACCTACGGCCTGGCGCTTCCGGACGACCTGGTGACGCTGCTCGGCAAGAGCATCACCGTCGCGCTCGACGAGCGGGGCCTGGACGGCGACCAGCCCGGCGTGGGCGCGGTGCTGACCGGGGACCCGGCGAAGGCGCAGCAGGTGCTCGGCACGCTGGAGAAGATGCTCGCCGACTCGGGGGCGCCCGTGCAGCTCGCCACGGCCTCAGGCGACGGCCGGCTGGTGGTGGCGAGCACCCAGGAGTACGCGGGCAGGCTGGCCCAGAGCGGCACCCTGGGCGAGGACGAGACGTTCCGGCTCGCCGTGCCCGAGGCACAGGACGCCACCTACGCCTTCTACGCCAACCTCGACAAGATCGAGAAGTTGTACCTCGGCAGCCTGCAGGGGGAGGAGCGGGCGGACGCCGCGGCGCTCCGGGCCGTCGGCCTGAGCGGCAAGGCCACCGGCGGCGAGGCGACGTTCACCCTCCGCGTCGTCTTCAACTGACCGGAGCCTATTGGTGATCTTGCGAAACCCCGCAGGCGGCCCGGCCCCGGCGAACGTCACCGCCGACCGTGCACTCGCGCGCCGAACCACGGCCACGACGGGCGCGGACCCAGGCCAGACGCCCTGAAGCGGGGTTTCCGCAAGATCACCCGTAATGCTAAGGCACCACGCCGGTCCCCGCGCGGGATCGGCGACAACGGCCCCGGCCTCCCGGGAAGGAGCTCCCGGTCAGGCCCAGAGCTGGCCCTCCAGGCGGCTCTCCGCCTCGTCCAGCGTGCCCTCGTAGGCGCCGGTGGACAGGTACTTCCAGCCGCCGTCGGCGACGACGAAGACGATGTCGGCCCGCTCCCCCGCCTCCACGGCCTTGCGGGCCATGCCGAGGGCGGCGTGCAGGGCGCAGCCGGTCGACACGCCGGCGAAGATGCCCTCGGCGGCCAGGAGCTCGCGGGTGCGCCGCAGGGCGTCCGCCGAGGTCACCGAGTAGCGCGTGGTCAGGACCGACTCGTCGTACAGCTCGGGGACGAACCCCTCGTCCACGTTGCGCAGGCCGTAGACGAGCTCGCCGTACCGCGGCTCGGCGGCGACGATCTTGATGTCCGGCACGTGCTCGCGCAGGAAGCGCCCGACGCCCATGAGCGTCCCGGTGGTGCCGAGCCCGGCGACGAAGTGCGTCACGGACGGCAGGTCCTCAAGGATCTCCGGCCCGGTGGACTCGTAGTGGGAGCGCCAGTTGGCCGGGTTGCCGTACTGGTAGAGCATCACCCAGTCGGGATGCTCGGCCGCCAGGCCCTTGGCCACCCGGACCGCCTCGTTCGACCCGCCCGCGGCGGGCGAGGAGATGATCTGCGCGCCCCACATGCGCAGGAGCTGCCGGCGCTCCTCGGAGGTGTTCTCGGGCATGACGCAGATCAGCTTGTAGCCCTTGAGCCGGGCCGACATGGCCAGCGAGATGCCGGTGTTGCCCGAGGTGGGCTCCAGGATCGTGCAGCCGGGGGTGAGCAGCCCGTCCTTCTCGGCCTGCTCGACCATCCACAGGGCCGGTCGGTCCTTGATCGACCCGGTCGGGTTGCGGTCCTCCAGCTTGGCCCAGACGCGCACGTCGCCGGAGGGCGACAGGCGCGGCAGGCCCACCAGGGGCGTACGCCCGACCGAGTCGATCAGCGAGTCGAAACGCATCTAGCGCGCTCCACCCGCGACCGCGGGCAGCACGGTCACCGTGTCGCCGTCCGACACCGGCGTGCCGAGGCCGCCGAGGAAGCGGACGTCCTCGTCGTTCAGGTAGACGTTGACGAAGCGGCGCAGCCCCGAGTCGTCCACCAGGCGGGCCTTGAGGCCGGGGTGGCGCGACTCCAGGTCTCCGATCAGCTCTTCGAGGGTGGCTCCCTTGGCGTCGACCGCCTTGGCGCCATCGGTGTAGGTGCGGAGGATGGTCGGAATGCGGACCTCGATGGCCATCGCGGTTCAATCTCCTTGATCAGTGGTCGTCATGATGGTGGACATCCACCTGAGTGGAACATGGTCAGGTGGGCGAGGATTCCGTAGGCGGAATTCAGCGACAGTCGTAGACCACGACGGACGGCGTGTGCGCGAAGAGGAACTTCTGCACAGGAGATCCCGGGCGGACCCGGCGCGGCAGGACGGCCGGCGACGACTCGGGGCGAGCGTCATCGATGGGCACGCCGCCAGTTTAACCTCAGGACTCGACGATCTTGACTTCCTCCTCGGTCACGACGCCGTCCAGGATCCGGAAGGAGCGGAACTGCGGCTCGCCGGCAGCGGTGGACAGGGCGGTCGACACCAGGACGTAGTGCGCGTCCGGCTCGGAGGCGTAGCTGACGTCCGTCCGGGAGGGATACGCCTCGGTGGCCGTGTGCGAGTGGTAGATCACCACGGGCACCTCGTCGCGGTCGTCCATCTCCCGCCAGACCCGGAACTGCTCCATCGAGTCGAAACGGTAGAAAGTGGGCGAGCGCTCGGCGTTCTCCATCGGGACGAAGCGCTCGGGCCGGTCCGACCCGGCCGGCCCGGCCACCACGCCGCACGCCTCGTCCGGGTGGTCGGCCCGCGCGTGGGCCACGATCTTGTCGACCAGCTCGCGTGAGATCGTCAGCATGCGGGAAAACTACCAAAGCGCCCGGACGAGGGTGTCCTGCAGGTAGGTCAGCCAGTCGTAGGTCACGAACGCCGGATAGCGCGGGTCGTCCTCCGACATCACCGCGATCTCCTCGTGGATCTCCTCGGTGACCTCCAGCCGGACGCCGAGGGCCAGCCGGACGTCGTTGATGGCCCGCAGCCACGCCTGCCCCTGCTCGGCCGTGAGCTCCAGCCTCCCGGGCGCGGCCGTCTCCAGCAGCGTCGTCGCGTCGGCCCGCTTGGCGTCGCGCAGCGTGGCCTCGGTGTAGCGCCGGAACTCCTCCGACGCCGCCTCGTCCTCGCCGTACGCCGAGGGGAACAGGCGCGCCAGCACCGGATCGGTGGGCGCGATGGGCGACCCGATGCCGAGGGCCCGCTCCAGCGGGTCGTCCCCGGTGGAGCCGGGCTCCACCAGGCCCAGGATCTGCCCGGCCAGCGACCGCAGGATGGACACCTCGCCCGCGTCGAGGTGGACCGAGACGCCTCCGCGCGTCGCCTTGAAACCAGTGCTCATGCCTCTCCTCGCAGGACGGCGACGCTAGGAGTCCTGCTGGACGGTGGCCCACAGGCCGTACGAGTGGAGGATCTGGACGTCGCGCTCCATCTCCTCGCGGGTGCCGCTGGACACCACGGCCTTCCCCTTGTGGTGGACGTCCATCATCAGTTTCTCGGCCTTCTGCCGCGGGTAGCCGAACACGGTCTGGAAGACGTACGTGACGTACGACATCAGGTTCACCGGGTCGTTCCACACGATCGTGAGCCACGGCAGATCGGGACGCACGTCCGACCTCGGACGCGCGACCTCCGCTGGAGCTGTGCTACCCACGTAACCATCCTGCACCACGACGGTCGTAGTCTTCGACTCGTGCGGACGACGACAGGCCCCGCGCCGGGCCACTCCCCGGGCCTCCGGCCGGGCCTTCACGCGAGCGCGGCCCTGCTGACCGACCAGTACGAGCTGACGATGCTCCAGGCCGCGCTGTCCAGCGGCGCGGCGCACAGGCGCGCGGTCTTCGAGGTCTTCGCCCGGCGGCTGCCCGGCGGCCGGCGGTACGGCGTGGTCGCCGGCGTCGACCGGATCCTCGACGCGCTGGAGGGCTTCCAGTTCGGCGAGGAGGACCTCGCCTTCCTGCGGGAGGCCGGGATCGTCGACGAGGGAACGCTGGAGTTCCTCGCCGGTTACCGGTTCTCCGGGAACGTCTACGGCTACCGCGAAGGGGAGGCGTTCTTCCCCGGCTCGCCGATCATGGTGGTCGAGGGGACGTTCGCCGAGGCCGTGGTGCTGGAGACCGTGATCCTTTCGATACTCAACCACGACTGCGCGATCGCCGCCGCCGCCTCGCGGATGGTCCGCGCGGCGGGCGGCCGGCCGTTGATCGAGATGGGCTCGCGCCGCACCCACGAGCTCGCCGCCGTCGCCGCCGCCCGCGCCGCCTACCTGTGCGGCTTCTCCTCGACGTCCAACCTCATGGCCGGACGGCGGTACGGCGTCCCGACCGCGGGCACGGCCGCCCACGCGTTCGTCCTGCTCCACGACTCGGAGGAGGACGCCTTCCGGGCCCAGCTGGAGTCCCTGGGGCTCGGCACGACGCTGCTCGTGGACACCTACGACGTGGACAAGGCCGTCCGTACGGCCGTCGAGCTGGCCGGGCCGGGCCTGGGAGCGGTGCGCATCGACTCGGGCGACCTCGGCGTGGCGGCGATGGAGGTGCGGCGGACACTCGACGCGTTCGGCGCGGACCGGACGGGCATCGTCGTGACGGGCGACCTCGACGAGTTCGCCATCGCCGCGCTGGCCGCGGCCCCCGTGGACGCCTACGGCGTCGGGACCGCCCTGGTCACCGGCTCCGGCCACCCGACCGCGAGCCTGGTCTACAAGCTGGTCGCCCGGGAGGACGCGGCGGGCGCGCTCGAACCCGTGGCCAAACGGTCGGTGGGCAAACCGAGCAAGGGAGGTCGCAAGTGGGCCTACCGCAGGACCACCCGCGGCACGGCCACCGGCGAGATCGTCACCGGCGCCCCGGAGGACTCCGCCGGCCGCCCGCTGCTGGCCGAGCTCGTACGAGACGGCCTGATCGTGGGCCGGGAGCCGCTCGAGGCCGCAAGGGAGCGGCACCGGGCCACTTTGGCGGAGTTGCCCCAGGAGGCCCACAGCCTCTCCCCCGCGGACCCCGCAGTCCCTACTATCTTCAATTGATCGCGGGGGACCGGCGCGTGAGGACGACGCCGGTCTCCCGTGATCTCCCCCGAGGTGATCCGATGAAGACGGCGCTCGTCGTCGTGGACGTGCAGAACGACTTCTGCGAGGGCGGCAGCCTCGCCGTCGGCGGCGGCGCCGACGTGGCCGCCGCGATCAGCCGCCATGTCCGCGACCACCCCTACGACCACGTGGTCGCCACCCGCGACTATCACGTGGACCCGGGAGGCCACTTCGCCGCCCGGCCCGACTATGTGGACACCTGGCCGCCGCACTGCGTGACGGGCACCCCCGGCGCCGCGTTCCACCCCGCCTTCGACCTGGCGAAGGTCGAGGAGGTCTTCAGCAAGGGCGCGCACGCGGCGGCCTACAGCGGCTTCGAGGGCTCGTCGGCGGACGGCGCCGGCCTGGCCGGCTGGCTGAAGGACAGGGACGTGGAGGCCGTCGACGTGGTCGGCATCGCCACCGACCACTGCGTGCGGGCCACGGCGCTCGACGCGGCCGGGCACGGCTTCGCCGTACGGGTCCTGCTGGACCTCACGGCGGGCGTGGCGAGGGAGACGACCGACGCCGCCCTCGTCCAGCTCGCCGGGGCCGGGGTGGAGCTCGTGGGGTCACCCGTCGTCCGTTCCTGAGCGGCCCACTCCTGAGCGACCCGTTCCCGAGCGCGCGGTCTCCGGGACGCCGCGCGGGAGATGGCCGTCAATGGCTTCACCACCAAGGGTCATGGGTGTATTACGGAGAGCGACAACTCCTCATGGATTGGCGTCTCCGACATGTTCGCGTTCCTGCTCGGCCTCACCTGGCTCGTCCTGACCCCGGTCTGCGTCTGGCTGCTGTTCGGCCGCGGCAACGCGGGAACGCGCCGCGCCACGGGGGCGCTGACCCTGGCGGCGCTGCAGATCTGCACGATCGTCGTCGGCCTCACCGGCGAGGCCGCCGCTCCTGAGGGGACACGGGAGACCGCCGCCGCCGAGGCCGCGCGGGAGACCATGGCGGGCCACGGCGCCCCCGCCGCGCCCGCCGCGCTCCCTCCGGGCGCCGTCGCGGGCCAGTCCGCACTCCCTCCGGGCGCCGTCGCGGGCCAGGCCGCCCCCGGCGCGCCCGGCTGCGCGTCCCGCATCCCCATGCCCGAGTCCGTACGGCTGTCGCGCCACGGCGGCCTCGTGGACGGGGTCACGGTCTCCTGGCCCGCCGCCTCCGGGGAGTGCGGCACGGCGACCATCGCGCTGCACCACAGCGGGCGGCGGCTGCGGATCTGGCTGCAGGAGGGAGCGCCGCACAGGCACCACGAGGGCACACAGGACGTGCCGGTCAGTGTGGCGCGCGGACGCGCCTCGCTCGACCTGCGGCTCACACCTCCGCTGCGGCACCACCGGCGCTACGTCGCGGTGAACGGCCACACGGGTCATCACATCCCGGTGAAATGGTGAGATTCCGACAATTTGCCAAATCAATATAGATATCGGTGATCACAGCCAAATCACACGCCGTTTCGGCGAGGGCTGTGGAGGATTTTCGTCCACGTGGAAAACATTTCCACCACGTCTCCGACGTGCGCGAATATCGGTTCACGAGTTTTCAGGGACATGGGTGCGGCGCTCAGGAGAATTGCCGGCGTGAGGAGCCCTTCCTCACCAGCGAAGCCCCCGGCTACGCTGACCGAACCCCCGAAGGAGAACCGATGGCAGCGCTCGCCGAGCGGGTATCGCGTTTGGAGAGGGAAATGATCGAGCTCAGGGTGATGGGCAGGCAGCAGGCAACGGATCGCGCCTATGAGGCGATGAACATGCTGTTCCCCAAGCTCGAATACGCCCTCGACCGCCTCGACCGGGTGGCGCAGGCGACGGAGAAGACACAGGCCGACGTCGCCGCCCTCGGGACCCGGCTCACCAAGGTCGAGGAGACGGCCGAGGAGACACGCGCCGGGGTGGCGGTCCTCAAGAACCAGATCACCGTCATCAACACCCGCCTCGCCAAGGTGGAGGAGAGCGCCGAGGAGACACATCTGCGCCTCACCAGGGTCGAGCAGGTCACCGAGGAAACACGACAGCGCCTCACCAACGTCGAGCAAACCGTCCAGGACACACGAACGGACATCGCCGCCCTCGGAACCCGCCTCACCAACGTCGAGCAAGTCACCGAAGAAACACGACAGCGCCTCACCAACGTCGAGCAAACCGTCCAGGACACACGAACGGACATCGCCGCCCTCGGAACCCGCCTCACCAACGTCGAGCAGAC
>NZ_JBEZDW010000035.1:62931-98908 GCF_040802045.1 Microbispora sp. NPDC049125
AGTCACCGAAGAAACACGACAGCGCCTCACCAACGTCGAGCAGACCGTCCAGGACACACGAACGGACGTCACCGCCCTCGGAACCCGCCTCACCAACGTCGAACAGACCGTTCAGGACACACGGGCGGGCGTTGACCACGTGAGTGGGCGTACAGACCTGCTGAGCAAGCAGATCGACGCGCTGTCCACCTCTCAGGAGGCCATGTTCAAGGCGATCCTGGAGCGGCTCCCCGACAGGGACGGCCGCTGGTCCTGACGGCTTCCCGCCGGCCGTGAGCCGGCCCGCCGTACGTGTCGCCGCCGAAGGTGGAGCGGCGACCGTACGGCGGGCTCCGGGCTCACTTGCGCTGGGCGGCCCATTTGCGGATCATCGCGATGCGCTCGCGGATCTGCTCGGCGGTGGCCTGCGCGATCGCCGGTCCGCCGCAGGCCCGGCGTAGCTCCGCGTGGATCACCCCGTGCGGCTGGCCGGTCCGGTGGTTCCACGCGCCGACGAGGCCGTTGAGCTCTTTGCGAAGCTCGTGGATCTGCTCGTGAGGGGCGAGGGCGGGCTCCGGCTCAGGCAGGCCGGTCTTCGCCTTGCGCTTGGCCGCCTGCTGGTCGGCCTGGCGCTTGCGCAGCAGCGACGCCACCTGGTCGGGCTCCAGCAGGCCGGGGAGACCGAGGAAGTCCTCCTCTTCCTGGGAGCCCGGGGCGGCGGCCGTGCCGAACTCCCCGCCGTCGAAGAGCACCCGGTCGAAGGTGGCGGACGCCTCCAGCGTCTGGAAGGGCAGCTCGTCGCCGATGGCGTCCGGCTGCTTCTTCTCCTGCTGCGCCTGCTCCAGCAGGAGGTCGTCGAGCCCGTCCTCGTCGTGCCGGCGGCCGAGGATGTGGTCGCGCTCGGCCTCCATCTCTCCGGCGAGACCCATCAGGATCGGCACCGAGGGGAGGAACACCGACGCCGTCTCACCTCGCTTGCGTGCCCGCACGAAGCGGCCCACGGCCTGCGCGAAGAACAGCGGGGTCGAGGTGCTGGTGGCGTAGACCCCGACGGCCAGCCGGGGGATGTCCACCCCTTCGGAGACCATCCGGACCGCGACGAGCCACCGGGCGTCCGACGCCGCGAAGTCCTTGATCTTCTTCGACGCGCCGGGGTCGTCGGAGAGCACGACTGCGGCGCCCTCACCGGTGACCGCCCTGATGTGCCGCGCGTACGCGCGGGCCGACTCGTGGTCGGTGGCGATGACGAGCCCGCCCGCGTCGGGCATGCCCCGCCGGACCTCGGTGAGCCGCCGGTCGGCCGCGTGGATCACCTGGCCGATCCAGTCGCCCTTCGGGTCGAGGGCGGCCCGCCACGCCTGGGAGAGCTGGTCTTTGGTGAGCGGGGTGCCGAGCGTGGCGGTGATCTCGTCGCCCGCCCGCGTCCGCCACCTCATCTCCCCCGAGTACGCCAGGAAGATGACCGGCCGGACGACCCCGTCGGCCAGGGCCGGGCCGTACCCGTAGGAGTAGTCGGAGACGCTGCGCAGCGCACCGTCGCCGTCCTCCACGTAGGAGACGAACGGGATGGGGCTGTCGTCGGACCGGAACGGCGTGCCGGTCAGCGCCAGCCGCCTGGTGGCCGGCTCGAACGCCTCCCGGACGCCGTCGCCCCACGACTTGGCGTCGCCCGCGTGGTGGATCTCGTCGAAGATGACCAGCGTCTTGCGGGCCTCCGTGCGGGCCCGGTGCAGCGCCGGGTGCATGGCCACCTGCGCGTACGTGATCGCGACGCCGATGTAGTCGCGGGAGGTGGCTCCCTGGCTGTTCTTGAACTCGGGGTCGATGCCGATCCCGACCTTGGCCGCCGCGTCGGCCCACTGCCGCTTCAGGTGCTCGGTGGGCGTGACGACCGTTATGGCCCGCACGACCCCGCGGCTGAGCAGCTCGCTGGCGATCCGCAGGGCGTACGTGGTCTTGCCCGCGCCAGGCGTGGCGACCGTGAGGAAGTCTCTCGGCTCACGCTGGATGTAGAGGTCGAAGGCGTCCTGCTGCCAGGCGCGGAGCTTCGGGGCGGTGCCCCAGGCTGCTCTGTCGGGATAGGAGGGGGACAGATGGGACGCGGCCGAAACGCTCAACGACGCCTCCCATGGCTGGCCTCAACAATGCTGTCTCTATCGGTTCGCTCCCTCACAGTGACCTCAGGGTAGTCGCCGGGACCGACAAGACATGCCGACCGGCCGCAGATTCCCGCCGGGAACCACCCCTTGCGTGGCGCTTCGCCCGGAGAATTCGGTCGCCGGACAGGCGGCGCTCACCCCGGCGGGGGTGCACCGGGACGCGGCGCGGAAGCGGCGCTGTGCCATCATCAGGCCTCCGGAAGGCCGCATGCTCCCCGGAGGCCGCGTCGTGACCGGCCCCGCCGGAGCCGGCTTGAGTCTCCCGTAAGGGGAGGCGTGAGGGTGAGGACATGGACGGCGGCACGCTTTACTCGATCGGCGACCTGGCGCGGCGGACCGGGCTGACGGTCAAGGCCGTCCGGTTCTATTCCGACCTTGGACTCGTGCCGCCGGCCGACCGCAGCCCGGCCGGCTACCGCCTCTACGACCTGGACGCCGTCGCACGGGCGGAACTCGTGCGGACACTGCGCGAGCTGGGCCTCGACCTTCCCACCATCCGGAGGGTCGTCGACCGGGAGGCCTCGCTTCCCGAGGTCGCCGCCGCGCACGCCGAGGCGTTGACGGTCCAGATCCGCACGCTGCGCCTGCGCCGCGCGGTGCTGACAGCGGTGGCCAGGCGCGGATCCAGCCCCGAGGAGACCGATCTCATGCACAAACTGGCCACACTCTCCGAGAACGAGCGCCGACGTCTGATCGGCGACTTCCTCGACGCCGCCTTCGGCGGACTGGACGCCCATCCCGGGTTCGCGGGGGTCATGCACTCGATTACCCCCGAGCTGACCGACGACCCCGCGGCCGAGCAGGTCGAGGCATGGGTCGAGCTGGCCGAGCTGGCCCAGGACGCCGATTTCCGCGCCGGTGTGCGGCGCATGGCCGAGCATTACGCCGCCGAGCGCGCTCAGGGCGACGTCAAGTCCCTGCGCCGCGACTCCGCCGCGATGGTCCGCGAGCGGGCCGCGCCGGCCCTGACCGCCGGCATCGACCCGGCGTCGCCCGAGGCCGATCCGGTCGTCGCGGCGGTCACGGCTCACTACGCCCGCGAGTTCGGCCAGCCCGACGACGCCGCGCTGCGGCGCCGGCTGCTGGCCAGGCTGGAGAGCGCGAACGACCCTCGCTGGGAGCGGTACCTCCAGCTGCTCGCGGTGATCAACGGATGGCCCGCGCCGGAGAGCCTGGCGCCCGCGCTCGGCTGGTTCATCGATGCCCTGCGCGTACGGACGCCGGGGTAGCGTTCGCGGTCAGCGAGCGCCCGTCAGCACAGCTTCGATGTCCGCACGCGATCGGGGATCGTCGGGATGGGCCAGCCCGAGCAGGACCGTGCTCTCCCCGTCGGGCCGGGTGAGCAACGTCACCCGCATGAAGGCCGGCTCGTTGACGACATCGCGATACTCGGCCCGTACGGCCCGGGTGTGTCCCGGCCGCCCGTTGACCGTGACCGCGTGGTCGTCCACCACCTCGACCTTGTCGCCGTGCAGGAGGAGCCGGGTGTAGAGGTCCGCCAGGTCGATGACGGCCGAACGGAGGTTGGGCGGGTCCACCCGGTCGCCCGGCCGGGCCATGACGGTCGCCAGGTCGCCGCGCGCCGCGACAGAGGTGAACCCGGTCACCGGGGCCACCACCCCCTCGCTCCACGCGGGCGGCAACGCGTAGGAGACCCCCGCGATCGGGTCCTGCACGACGGTGGGCGGGGCGCTCTCCGCGCGGTTGAGGACCGTCACGACCACCGCCGTGATGACCGTGCCCGCCGAGATCAGGGCGAGGACGGCGACGAGCAGGCGGCTCAGCCAGGGCGGCATGCTGCGGGGAGGCGGGGCCGGCGTGCCGTACCAGCGGGCCGAGGGAGGCAGGTCCTCCTCATCAGGGCCCCCCGGCTCAGGACGTACCGGCTCGGGACGTACCGGCTCGGGACGTACCGGCTCGGGACGTACCGGCTCGGGGCGCACCGGCTCCTCGTGCCCGGCGGGGGGCCAGACCCGGCGGGTCCACTGATCATCCACAGAGCCTCCCGGGACGGTCGGGCCGGGCGCGCGTGGACCGCGACCGGCGAGCGGATCATGCCGGCCATGAGCGCTGCTGTGGAGTTATTCACATGGGCTGGGCCGTCGTCAACGGGGTGGCGGCAGATTGCCCCTTGAGCGCTCCCGGGGCGCCCGGACGCCGGTAGGCGTCCCACATCTGCCGGATCCGTACGGCCTGGCCGGAGGTGAACTCGCGCATGCAGCGGTCCTGCCCGTAGTCCATGTAGTTGTGCAGCGGATCGTCCCCGGTGGCCGAGCAGCTGTCCTTCCTGGCCGGGCATCCCGTCGTCGGGTACGCCTCGAAGGGGGTGTCGTCCACGGCGTCGCCGGGGGTCTGGCAGCCGTTCTCGAAGGTGTGCAGCAGTCCCAGCCAGTGGCCGATCTCGTGGACGGCGGTGAAGCCCTTGTCGAACTCGCGCAGGGGGCCGCCGGGCACGCTGCGCCAGTCGATCACCACGCCGTCGAGATCGGGGTCGTCGGCGTACCAGTACGGGTAGGTGGCGTACCCCAGGACCAGCTCGCCGAGTTGCGCGACGTACAGGTTCAGCGTGTCCTGGCCGCCGATGTGCAGCCGCTTCTTCATCGCCGCCTCGTGACCCAGCGGGTCGCGGAACCACTGCCGGTCGGTGGTGTGGGTGACGCCTCTCAGCACGAACCGGACATGCGTGTCCACGCCGCCGAGACTGCCGGAGTACGCCGCGTTGAGCGTCGCCACCTGCCGCGTGACGGCGCTGTCGGGCAGGCCGAGCGCGCCGTCCCTGATGATGTGCACCCACATCGGCACCCGGATCTCCTCGCCGGCCTGGGTGGCCGTTCCCGCGCCTCCGGGAACGCCGGAGGCCGCGGGAGTCCCCGGGGTGGCGGTGGCCACGGGTGCCATAGGAACGCCGGGGCCGACGGCGGCCGAGTCGGCGCCGGGGACATAACCACCCCCGGGCCGCGCGCTCAGGCGCCGCCGAAGGTCCTCCTCCATCCGCGCGACCTCGGCGGGATCGGGCTCGTGCGGCTCCACCGCGTGGGTCAGCCCGCCCGGCCCACGCCTGCGTACGGCGACGTGGCCGGAGGTATGACTGGCCGCACGGCTCGTGGCATCGTCAGCGGCGCAGTGGGCGGAGCCGCCCGCAGGGGCGGCGGACGCCCGGGCCCCGGCGGGGGCGACCCCCAGCGTGTACAGGCATGCAAGGAAGACGGCGGTCGCGCGCCGGGCCATTCGTTCCCCCGATACGGCTGGTCAGGACGCTGACGTTAGCCGTGCGAGGGTTGATCATCCCGTAACGACACTCACTCGCCGGAAGGTTCGCCCTTGGGCAGCCCTTCGTAGATCTCCTTGCACTCCGGGCAGACCGGATACTTCTTCGGATCCCGGCTGGGCACCCACACCTTGCCGCACAGAGCCCGGACCGGCGCGCCGGTCACGTAGCTCTCGGTGATCTTGTTCTTGTCGGCGAAGTGCGAGAAGCGCTCATGATCGCCGTCACCGTGGGACAGCCTCGGCGTGACATCGCTCTCGGGAAGAATCTTCGTGCTGCTCACGGTCACCGAGTCTACTGAGTGGCGGCGCCGGTGGAACCTCCCCGTTCCCCGCCTGCGCACCTCCGCGCCCCCACTCGCGCTCCCCCCGCATTCCCGCATGTCACACCCCCGGCACGCGTACGGCTCCCGCCCGATGAGCGGGGCGGGAGCCGTACGGGCCGTAACGGCACGTCAGTGAACCGGGACGAGCAGGGTCAGCCGATGTGGACGGCCGCGCCCTCGGTCTTGCGGCCGGACCGGACGAACAGGGCGAGGCCCGCCGCGAGAACGGCCACGGCCGTGCTGACCAGGAAGCCCAGGTGCAGGCCGTCCATGAAGGACAGGTGCGCGGCGTCGCCGAAGAGCTTGGCGACCGGACCGGGGAGCCCTGGAGGCGACATGCCGACCGAGGCGAGGCCCTTCAGCCCCTCCATCTGGTCGGGCTTGACCCCGGCGGCCGCCTGCCCCAGGTAACCGGGGAAGACGCTGCTCACCTTCGCCGCGACGACCGCGCCGAGGACCGCCGTGCCGAGCGCGCCGCCGACCTGCATCGCGGAGTTCTGCACGCCGCCCGCGACGCCGCTGAGCTCCTCCGGCGCGTTGCCGACGATGATCTCGGTCGCCCCCACGAACACCGGCGAGAGGCCGAACGCGAGCAGGACGAACGGGATCGCACTGTCGACGAACGCCGCCTCGACACTCAGGCGCGACATCAGGAACATCGCGACAGCGGTGATCAACATGCCCCCGGAGATGGTGATCTTCGCGCCGATCTTGCCGATCAGCACGCCCGCGATCGGAGACGCCACGATCATGCCCGCGCTCATGGGCAGCATCCGCAGGCCCGACTCCAGCGGAGACAGCCCGTGCACGCCCTGGAAGAAGAACGTCAGGAAGAACATGGCCCCGAACATCGAGAAGGCCATCATGATCATCAGTGCGGTGCCGATGGAGACCGAGATGTTGCGGAAGAGGCTGAGCGGCAGAAGAGGCTCGCGGGCCCGGGTCTGCCAGAAGATGAACAGGGCCCCGATGACGGCCGCCGCGACCAGGAAGCCAATGGTGAGCGGGTCACCCCAGCCCCACTCGGGAGCTTTGATGATCGCCCACACGAGGTCGAACATCGCCCACGACAGGAGCACCACGCCGGTCCAGTCGATCCGCGACAGCGTCCGCGCCTTGCTCTCCCTCAGTGCCCACAGGCCGAACCCGAAGGCCACGGCGCCGACGGGCACGTTGATGAAGAAGACCGACTGCCAGCTCACGTTCTCCACCAGGAGGCCGCCCACGATGGGGCCGGCCGCGCTGGACAGGCCGATGATCGCTCCCCAGGCGCCCATCGCCGTGTTCAGCTTGTCGCCGGGGAACGCCGACCGCAGCAGAGCGAGCGCCGCCGGCTGGAGCAGGGCGCCGAACAGGCCCTGCAGCACACGGAAGGCGATCAGCATGCCCACCGACGAGGTCAGCCCGATCGCCAGCGAGCTCAGCGCGAACCCGGCCACGCCCACGAGGAAGACCATCTTGTGGCCGAACAGGTCGCCGAGCTTGCCCGCGGTGATGAGGAAGACCGCCAGGGCGAGCAGGTACCCACTCGTGATCCACTGCAGGTCGGACAGCGACGCGCCGAGGTCCTGGCCGATCACGGGGTTGGCGATCGCCACGACCGTGCCGTCGAGCATGACCATGATCACGCCGAGCGACACGGCGAGCAGGGTGAGCCCCGGCCGGACCGGGCCCTTTCCGGGTGGCGCTCCGGAATCGACGGTCACCGCTTGGGTCATGATGATCCCCCTTGGAAGCCTGAACAATGAATACGTAATTTATGTCACTCGATGACAGATGACAAATCCTTTTATCCGACATACGGTGACACTTGAAAGTTTGTGAACCGAAGGTTTCGAGGGGGTGACGGCCATGGGTCTGCGAGAGCGCAAGAAGGAGCGGACACGGACAGCGCTGATCGACGCGGCTCTCGAACTCTTCCTCAGCAAGGGCTACGAGGCCACGACGGTCGACCAGATCGCCGCGCGGGTGGACGTGTCGCCGCGCACGTTCTTCCGGTACTTCGCCTCCAAAGAGGAGATCCCCCTCTCCCTGGCGGCCGAGCAGCACGAGCACCTGCTGGCCGAGCTGCGGGGCCGTCCCGACGGCGAGCCGCCGTTCACGGCGCTCCTCGAGGCGATGGAGTCCATGCTCGGCACACTACGGGGGCTGGACGACACCGAGGCGGCCCGGTTCCTCCAGACGCAGGAGCTCATCCACGGCACGCCCGCCCTGGTCTCGGCGTACCTGCGCCTCATCAGCGACAACGAGCGGATGCTGGTGGCGGAGGTCGCCCGCAGGCAGGGGACGGAGCCGGGCGAGCTGCACCCCCGCTTCGTGGTGTCCCTGTTCACAGGGCTCGGCCTGATGTGCTTCGGCAGGGACCCGGAGGACGTGGCCGTGATCACCCAGCGGTTCGACCAGTTGCGCGCGCTGGCGGAGGGATCGCTGAGGCCCGGGTGGGACATGCCCGCGCGGCCCTCGGCCGAGGAGGCCGAGCCTGTCCGGTAGGGCCTCCCGGCCGGCCGCTCTCCATCCGCGATTCGATCGTTGAACGGTTCATCACATCGGCGCCGCCCCAGGTGAGGGCACATTTCGCGACATCCCTGGTCCGGCGCCCCAACGGGCCGTCCGCGACTGTTCAGCGCCGGAAGGCGGGCATGCCGCGTCCTGTACGGCCTCGCCACCGCCCCCCTATCGTGCGTGGGAGCGCTCCCAAGACGCTGCCATCCCACCTGAGGTACAGCATGAAAACACGTCTCATCGCCGTCGGCGCGGCGCTCCTCACCCTCCTGCTGTCAGTGATCGCCTTCACCCAGCCGGCGCAGGCCGCCGTCGGGCTCCGGGTGAGCGGCGGCAAGATCTACGAGGCCGGCGGCAGCCAGTTCGTCATGCGCGGCACCAGCCACGCCCACACCTGGTACCCGGCGCAGACCGGCTCCTTCGCCGACATCAAGTCCCTCGGCGCCAACACCGTACGCGTCGTGCTGAGCGGCGGCCGGTGGACGGCGAACACCGCGAGCGACGTGGCCGGCGTCATCTCGCTGTGCAAGCAGAACCGGCTGATCTGCGTGCTGGAGAACCACGACACCACGGGGTACGGCGAGCAGAGCGGCGCGTACACGCTGGACCAGGCGGTGGACTACTGGATCGGCCTGAAGAGCGTGCTGACCGGCCAGGAGAACCACGTCGTCATCAACATCGGCAACGAGCCGTTCGGCAACAACGCCGTCACGCCGAGCTGGACCCAGGCCACGACCGCCGCGATCGGCCGGATGCGGTCGGCCGGATTCCAGCACATGCTGATGGTGGACGCGCCCAACTGGGGCCAGGACTGGAAGTTCGAGATGCGCGACAACGCCGCCTCGGTCTTCAACAGCGACCCGCAGAAGAACACGGTCTTCTCGATCCACATGTACGGCGTGTTCGACACCGCGGCCGAGATCACCTCCTACCTCCAGGCGTTCCAGACCGCCGGGCTGCCCCTCGTGATCGGCGAGTTCGGCAACATGCACTCGGACGGCGACCCGGACGAGGACACGATCATGGCGCAGGCCCAGTCACGCGGCATCGGCTATCTCGGCTGGTCGTGGAGCGGCAACGGCGGCGGCGTGGAGTACCTGGACCAGGTGACCAACTTCAACGTCAGCCAGCTCACCTCCTGGGGCCAGCGGCTCTTCAACGGCGCCAACGGCATCAAGTCGACGGCGAAGGAGGCGACGATCTACAGCGGCATCACGCCCACGCCCACACCGAGCCCGTCGCCGAGCCCGTCGCCCAGCCCTTCACCCAGTCCGTCCCCCAGTCCCTCCCCGAGCCCGTCGCCCAGCCCCTCCCCGGGCACGGGCGCCTGCTCGGCGACGTACAAGGTCGTCAACCAGTGGGGCGGCGGCTTCCAGGCCGACGTGAGTGTGACAGCCGGCGCGCGGGCCATCACCGGCTGGACCGTGAGGTGGACCTACGCCAACGGCCAGACGGTCACCCAATCGTGGAACACCGCCCTGACGTCGAGCGGCTCGGCCGTGACCGCGGGGAACATGAGCTACAACGGCTCTCTCGGCGCCGGTGCCTCCACGACCTTCGGATTCCTGGGCACCTGGAACGGCACGAACAGCGTGCCGTCGCCGACCTGCACGGCGAGCTGACCCCCACCGCCGTGGCGGGAGGCCCGCAAGGGTCTCGGACGAGTTCGGACGAGTGTGGCCGGGCGCGCACGCCGCGCCCGGCCACCTCCACGTCCGCACCGCGTTCCCGCCTGATCACATACGAGCCGGCGTACGCCGCCCCGCGAAACCCGCCTCAGTTGAGCATCGGGTCGTCGGGGAAGGTCGCGACCAGCGCGAGATCGCCCTGCTGACGGCGCAGAACGGTGCGCCACAGCGTGCCGGGGTCGGAGTTGAAGGTGTCCCCCGGCTCGGAGTCGACGATGTACCAGGCGCCCTCCTGCAGCTCGTTGTCGAGCTGCCCGGCGGTCCAGCCGGCGTACCCGGCGAATATCCGCATCTGGGAGATCTCCCCGGCCAGGATCTCGGGGGGCGCGTCGAGGTCCACCGTCCCGAGGCGGGACACCGCCGCCCTGCCCTGCAGCCGGCGCCAGCCCAGCGGTTCCTCCCCGCTCAGCACCACCGCCAGGGCGAGCGCGCTGTCGGTCTGCACCGGGCCGCCCTCGAACAGCACCGGTGGGCCGGTGACCAGGGCGTCCCATGAGGGGAGCACCTGCGTCACCGAGATCTCGCTGGGCCGGTTGAGGACCACGCCCAGGGTGCCGCCGTCCTCGTCGTGCTCCAAAACCAGCACGACGCTACGCCGGAAGTTGGGGTCGTCGAGCAGTGGCGTCGCTACGAGCAACCCGCCGACGTAGATCGCTTCCGCCATACATCCCATGATGAGGGAGGAATGCCGAAACGTGTACGTCGGCCCCTGTTTGCCGACAATATTACTTCGGGCGACCGCACCGTGGCAGGGCGTGAGCGACGGCCTTCAGGCCTCGGTGAACCCGCGCGCCTTCCCGCCGGCCGACTCCCGTACGGCTGCCGCCACGGCGTTGGCCACGTCGGGGTGGAAGACGCTGGGAATGATGTAGTTGGGGCCGAGCTCCTCGCTGGACACGACGGCCGCGAGGGCCCGCGCCGCGGCGAGCAGCATCTCCCCGCTCACCCCGTCGGCCTGAGCGTCCAGCAGTCCGCGGAAGACGCCGGGGAAGGCCAGCACGTTGTTGATCTGGTTGGGATAGTCGGAGCGGCCCGTGGCCACCACGGCGGCGTGCTCGCGGGCGTCGTCGGGCGAGACCTCCGGCTCGGGGTTGGCCAGCGCGAACACCACGGCGCCCTCGGCCATGGCCGCCACGTCGTCGCCGGTGAGGATGCCCGGCGCCGAGACGCCGATGAACACGTCGGCCCCCTTGACCGCGCCGCGCAGGTCGCCGCCGTACCCCTCGGCGTTGGTGTGCTCGGCGATCCAGCGCAGCGAGTCGTCGAGGTCGTCGCGCCCCAGGTGCACCGCGCCCCGGTAGTCGCAGACCACGACGTTCCTGGCGCCGGCGTCCAGCAGCAGCCGCAGGACGGCGGTGCCCGCGGCGCCGGCGCCGGCCATCGCGATCCGCACGTCGGGAAGCCGCTTCCCCACCACCTTGAGCGCGTTGGTGAGCGCGGCGAGCACGCAGATCGCCGTGCCGTGCTGGTCGTCGTGGAAGACGGGGATGTCCAGCAGGTCGCGCAGCCTGCGTTCCACCTCGAAGCAGCGGGGGGCGGAGATGTCCTCCAGGTTGATGCCGCCGAAGCCGGGAGCGATGATCTGGACCGTGCGGACGATCTCGTCGACGTCCTGCGTGTCGAGGCAGATGGGCCAGGCGTCGATGCCGCCGAAGCGTTTGAACAGCGCGGCCTTGCCCTCCATGACCGGCAGCGCGGCGGCGGGGCCGATGTTGCCCAGCCCGAGGACGGCCGAGCCGTCGGTGACCACGGCGACCGAGTTCCGCTTGATGGTGAGGCGGCGCACGTCCTCCGGGTTGCGTGCGATGGCGAGGCTCACCCGGGCCACCCCGGGGGTGTACGCCATCGACAGTTCGTCGCGGTTGCGCAGCGGCACCTTCGACTGCATCTCGATCTTGCCGCCGAGGTGCATGAGGAACGTGCGGTCGGAGACCTTGTGGATGGCCACGCCCTCGACGGCGCCGAGGCTGTCGACGATGGCCTGGACGTGGTCGGTGTCCTTCGCCGCGCAGGTGACGTCGATGCGGAGCTTCTCGTGGCCGGCGTTGGTCACGTCGAGGGCGGTCACCACCCCTCCGGCGCTCTCCACCGCGTGGGTGAGCAGGCTGACCGCCTTGCCCCCCGCGGGCACCTCGAGACGTACGGTGACCGAGTAGGAAACGCTGGGCACGGTGGCCACGTCTATCCGCTCCTTTGCGGGTGCGTGCGGCCGGGGCGCCGGCTGCTCGCGGTCACGCGAGCACCCGGCCCGGACGGCTCGCGGGTGGTATCCATCGTGCCATCCCGCGGCGGGTGGTTCAGCCCAGCGAGACGGACGCCGCCACGATCAGCTCGACGCAGGTGGGCACGGGGATCACCGTGCTGTCGAGGACGAGGTGGTAGAGCCCGGGATCGGCGGGGTCGGCCCGGTAGAACTGCCTCACGTAGGCGGCTCGCGCCCGGTCGTTGGCGGCGACGATCCGCCTGGCCTCCCGCTCCGGCACCCCGGAGAACGCCGCCGTCTGCAGGACGCGCCGCCGCGGCGGGCCGTCGAGGCGGACGTGGAGGGCGCCGGGATGGTCGGCGAGCACGATCGCGCCGGCCCGCCCCAGGACGACGCCGCCGTGCGTCCGGGCGGTCTCCCGGATGACCTGCTCGGTCCTGAAGGTGAAGTCCTCCGCCGAGGGCGGCATCGTCTGCGGCGCGTAGAGCTCCACGCCGCCGAACGTGACCGAGGGAAGGCGCATCACCCCGTACAGCAGGCGGGCGAGGCCGCTCTCGGCCCGGTCGTCGTGGGCGAGCGCCTCCTCCAGCGTGACGCCGAGCTCCTGGGCGACGGTGCCCGGGATCGCGCGGTCGAGGAACGGCACGCCCAGCCGCTCCGCCACGGCCGGGCCGATGACGCTCCCGCCCGTGCCGTACGTCGCTGAGACCGTGACGACCCGCACATTCCGTCTATGCCCCGGATCCGCCCGCCGCAGCGGCCTGCGGGGGCGGGGTCACCGACGGGTCAGAACAGCGCCCTGGCGAGGGCGCGGCGGGCCTTGGACACCGAGGGGTCGTCCGCGGGAAGCGCCTCGAACAGGCCGATGAGGTGGACTCTGACCTTCTCGCGGTCGGGGCCCGCCGTGCGGCGGACCATGCCCACGAGCCGGTCGAACGCCTCGTCGATCTGGCCGTTCACCAGCTCCAGATCGGCCGCCTGAAGCTGCGTGTCGACGTCGGCCGGATCCTCGGCGGCGCGGCGAAGCACGTCGGCCGGGTCGAGGTCCTGGGTCCGGCGGACCAGGCCGACGCCGGCGAGGCCGATCTTGGCTTCCTCGTCCTGCGGGGAGCGCGCAAGCAGGCGCTGGTAGGCGGCGGCCGCCGCGTCCAGGTCGCCCTTCTCCATGGCCTGCTCGGCGGCGAGGAGATCGGGGTCGAGCGGCGGCTCGGGGGCCTCGCCCTCGGCGGGCTCCGCCAGCTCGACGCCGAGCTGCTCGAACACCTGCGCCAGCGCCTGCCGGAGCTGCGCCTCCGGCAGCGGGCCCTCGAACAGGGGCATGAGCTGCCCCTGGAAGGCCAGGTAGACGGTGGGGATGGCCCGCATCCGCAGAGCCTGGGCGAGCTGAGGCTCGGCCTCGACGTCCACCCGGGCGAGGATCCACGCCCCCGCGGCCTCGCCGGCCAGCTTCTCTAGGGTGTCGCTGAACTGCCGGACCTGCTCGGCCCTCGGCACCGTCGCCTCGACGATGACGGGGACGCTCATCGAGCGCTCCACCACGTCGGAGTTGAAGGTGGCCGAGGTGGCCTCGATAACAGCCGAGGCGGCCCCGGCGGCTCCGGCGGGCCCGGCCGCCTCACGCCGCGCCTGTGCTTCGATTGCCTGCTTGCGTGCGCCGAGGTCCACGGCGCCGTAGAGCGATCCAGGTCGAGAGAACTCCGCTGCCATACCCCCAATCCTGCCGTACCCCGATGGCTGATCCGTGCCATCCCCGCCGCCTTCCGTCCTCCCGGGCGTAAATACCCGCCGGTACGCCGGTGCGCGCCGTCTCAGAAGACCGGGGCGTCCCAGAACCTGGAGGGCGTCTCAGAAGCTGGGGGGCTCGGTGTAGGTGCCCCACTCCTCGCGCAGGACGTCGCACATCTCACCGAGGGTGGCCTCCGCCCGGGCGGCCTCCAGCATGGGCGGGATCATGTTCTCGCCGGACCGGGCGGCACTCAGGAGCCCGGCCAGCGCGGCGTCCACCGCCCGCGCGTCCCGCGCCTCGCGGCGCGCGGCGAGGACGCGGCGCTGTTCGAGCTCCACCTCGTGGCTGACGCGCAGGATCTCCAGCGGCTGCTCGACGGTCGCGGTGTGGCAGTTGACGCCGACGATCCGCTTGTCGCCCTTCTCCAGCTTCCGCTGGTAGTCGAACGCGGCCTCGGCGATCTCCGACATGAACCAGCCGTCCTCGATGCCGCGCAGGATGCCGGAGGTCATGTCGCCGGAGCCCATCTCCCGGATCCTGGTGAAGACGGCCTCCGCCTCGGCCTCAAGCCGGTCGGTCAGCGCCTCGACGTACCACGAGCCGCCCAGCGGGTCGACGACACCGGCGACCTCGGTCTCCTCCAGGATCACCTGCTGGGTCCGCACGGCGATCTCCGCCGCCTTCTCCGACGGCAGCGCGAGCACCTCGTCCAGGGCGTTGGTGTGCAGCGAGTTGGTGCCGCCGAGGACGGCCGCCAGGGCCTCGACGGCGGTGCGCACGATGTTGTTGTCCGGCTGCTGGGCCGTGAGGGACACCCCCGCCGTCTGGGTGTGGAAGCGCAGCCACTGCGCCTTCTCGGTGCGGGCGCCGTACACGTCGCGCATCCAGCGGGCCCAGATCCGCCGCGCGGCCCGGAACTTGGCGATCTCCTCGAAGAAGTCGATGTGCGCGTCGAAGAAGAACGACAGGCCGGGCGCGAAGACGTCCACGTCGAGACCGCGCGACAGCCCCAGTTCGACGTACGCGAACCCGTCGGCGAGCGTGAAGGCGAGCTCCTGGGCCGCGGTGGATCCGGCCTCGCGGATGTGGTAGCCGGAGACCGACAGCGGCTTGTACGCCGGGATCTCGGCGGCGCAGAACTCCATGAGGTCGCCGATCAGCCGCAGGTGCGGCTCCGGGGCGAACAGCCACTCCTTCTGCGCGATGTACTCCTTGAAGATGTCGGTCTGCAGCGTGCCGTTCAGCCGCCCGACCGGCACGCCCTGGCGCTCGGCCGCCACGACGTACATGCAGAAGATCGGCACGGCCGGCCCGCTGATCGTCATCGAGGTGGTCACCTCGCCGAGCGGGATGCCGTCGAAGAGCATGTCCATGTCGAGGGCGGAGTCGATCGCGACGCCGCAGTGGCCGACCTCGCCCAGCGAGCGGGGGTCGTCGGAGTCGCGTCCCATCAGCGTCGGCATGTCGAACGCCACCGACAGGCCGCCGCCGCCCGCGCCGAGGATCATCTTGTAGCGCTCGTTGGTCTGGCCTGCGTTGCCGAACCCGGCGAACTGCCGGATGGTCCAGGGACGGCCGCGGTAGCCGGTGGCGTACAGGCCCCGGGTGAACGGGAACTCCCCCGGCCAGCCGATGCGCTCGAACCGGGGGTCCTCGCCGGGCGGGCCGTAGACGGGCTCGACCTCAACGCCGGACAGCGTCCGGAACTCGCGGAGGCGCGGACGCGCCGCGTCGTATCGCGCCTGCCAGCGGGCCCGGCCCGCCTCGACGGCCTCGGCGCCGGTGGGTTCCTGCTCCATACGCCCTCCCCGTGGTCTTCCTCACACGGATAGTAGGACGTCCTAGTAATTGAGGCCAGCACCGGGTGCCCTCATGCACACAGCGTCAGGCGATGAGACCTCTCCGCCACACTCATGTCACACGTTGGTCGCGAATTCGCACGGAACTATGACCGGACCGAGAAGTCGTCAAAATGGTCAACGCCCTCGAAGTCCACACGGAGGTGGATGTGAAGCGCGTCATCATCGTCGCCGCTGCCGTCACAATGGCGGCGGCCACCCTGGCCGCTCCGGCCCAGGCCGCCAAGTCGGCCGCGGGCTCGGAGGCCACGACACGGTATCTGGTCCTCTACAAGGAAGGTGCCTCCCAGGCCGACGCACAGAAGGCGATCACGGCCGCAGGCGGCAGCATCGTCAAGCTCAACGCCGAGGTGGGCCTGGCCACGGTCAGCACCGCCAACGCCGATTTCGTCAACGCTCTGACCGGCAGCACGGCCATCGAGGGTGTCGCGCACGACCGCGTGATTGGAAGCGTGCCCGCCGAGGCGAAGGCGTCGGCGAGCGCGGCCAAGGCCGCGGCGGCGGCGGCGAAGAACAGGGCCGTCGAGCGTGAGGGCCGCCAGGGCGCGACCGCGGCCAAGTGGCGGCGCAACGTCAAGGACGAGCCCCTGGCCGACCTCCAGTGGGACATGAAGCAGATCCACGCCGACGTGGCCCACCGGTACGAGCCGGGCGACAAGGACGTGCTGGTCGGCGTCCTCGACACCGGCATCGACGGCTCCCACCCGGACATCGCGCCCAACTTCAACCGGCGGCTGAGCCGCAACTTCACCGTCGACCTGCCCGCCGACGCCAACGGCACGGTCATCGACGGCCCCTGCGCGAGCGACCCCGACGGCTCCTGCGAGGACCCCAACGACGTGGACGAGGACGGCCACGGCACCCACGTGGCGTCGTCGATCGCCTCCCCGATCAACAAGCTCGGCATCGCGGGCGTCGCGCCCGGCGTGACGCTGGTCAACCTGCGCGCCGGTCAGGACTCCGGGTACTTCTTCCTCCAGCCCACCGTCGACGCGCTCACCTACGCCGGTCAGATCGGCGTGGACGTGGTCAACATGAGCTACTACATCGACCCCTGGCTGTTCAACTGCGCGGACAACCCCGCCGACTCGCCCGAGGAGCGGATGGAGCAGCGCACGATCGTCTCCGCGACGCAGCGTGCGCTCGACTACGCCAACCGTCACGGCGTGACGCTGGTGTCCGCAGCGGGCAACGGCGCCACGGACTACACCAAGACGATCGTCGACGATTCCAGCCCGGACTTCGCCTCCGTCCCCGGCCAGCAGCCGCGCGACCGTACGATCCCGCCGAGCTGCATCTCGATGCCGAGCGAGGGCGAGCACGTTATCTCCGTCTCCTCCACCGGCATCAGCAAGCGCAAGGCGTACTACTCCGACTACGGCAACGGCTACATCGACGTGGCCTCGCCCGGCGGCGACGTCTACGACACGCCCGACGGCACCAGGGACATCACCAAGGCGACCCTGTCGGCCTACCCGAAGTCGCTGGCGATCGCCAACGAGGAGATCGACGAGAACGGCGACCCCACCGTTCCGTACGTGGTGAAGGACTGCAACGGCTCGACCTGCGCCTACTACCAGTACCTGCAGGGCACCTCGATGGCCTCACCCCGCGCGGTGGGCGTCGCGGCGCTGATCGTCAGCAAGTACGGCCACCGGGACTTCGCGCACGGCGGCCTCACCCTCAGCCCGGCGATCGTCGAGTCGGTCCTCAAGGGCACAGCGACCAAGACGCCCTGCCCGGCGCCTCCCGCCTACACCTACGTCCGGCACCTGCCGGACGGGACCACCGCGACCGCCACGCACACCTGTGAGGGCACCCTGGCGAACAACGGCTTCTACGGCAGGGGCATCGTCGACGCCCTGCGCGCAGTGGGCCACTGATCCCAGGCACCCTTCAGGGCCCCCCAGGCACCCCCCACGGCACGGCCACCGCCATCCAGGCGGTGGCCGTCGCCGTTTCCCGGAGCGGGCGCGTCACGGCGTGCGCGGGAGCCCGCGACAGGCCCGGACGGCGGCGACACGGTCGTGACGGCGGTCAGAGGCTGAAGTCGCCGGCCGCCACCCGGAGCGTCTTGAGCAGATCGAACATCGCGTCCAGGTCGCCCTCCTCGTACATGCCCATGCAGAAGCCGGCGCCCATCAGGTCCGCCGTGGCCCGTCGCACCATCTCGCGGCCCTCGCCGGTGATCTCGGCGAGCACGCCGCGGCCGTCGCGCGGGTTGCGCATGCGGCGGACCAGGCCCGCGCGTTCCAGCCGGTCGACGGTGTTGGTGACGCTCGTGGGGTGGACCATGAGCCGCTCGCCGATCTTCGACAGGGGCAGCGCGCCGGTCCGGCTGAACGTGAGCAGCACCAGCGCCTCATAACGGGCGAACGTCAAGTCGTACGGCTTGAGCAGCGCGTCGAGTTGCCCCAGGAGGATCTGGTGGGCTCGCATGATCGATGTGACGGCGGCCATGGCGGACGACGGCCCGAACGTGGCACGCCAGGTGTCCGCGGCCCGCTCGATCGGGTCGAACGGCAGCTTGAGTGCCCGGGAGGCACCGGCGGGCACCGGGTCTGAACTGGGCGGGACTGACACAGCGACCTACGCTATCGCGGCTCCGCAGAAGATCAGCCGGTGCACTGTGTGTAACCGGATTCATTCCTTGACCCCAGAACTCCCCCCGTCCGGGTCACGCTCCGTTATGGTTGCGACGTCGAAAGGTGAGGCGGCGGCAAACCCGGCGGCACGGGGAACCACGTCTGCTAACAGCAGGCGCGGCGAGGCCGGCCGGCGGACCAGCGCCACGGGGAACGGCGTAGGTCCAGCGCACCGCTCACACAGACACAGGGGGTTCTCGATGGGCAGCACTGCTGTCCCGGCGCCGTACGCGCGCCGGAAATCGACGACGGCGCGGCCGGGGGCCGCGCCCGGCTGTGGGTGACCACAGGGGCGGTTCACGCGGGGAGCTGAGACACGGCGCGGTCATAGGGGTGACCGTGCTGCTTGCGCTCGGGCTCGTCGCCGCGTGGAGCGTCCTCATTCCCGGTTTCATGGACTGGGACGACATAGTGGCGGCCGTCATCGGCTCGCTGCGCATGACGGGGCCGGTGGCCGCGGCGTTCGCGTCGTGGGTCGCGGTGCGCAGGCGCCGTGCCGAGCGCGGGCGCACGCTGACGCCGTGGCGCGCCGCGAAGGCGCCCCTGGCGATCCTCGCGCTCGCCACGGGCTCGTTCGGCGCGACGGTGCTGCTCGTCGGGCTGCGCGCCGTGCTGACCGACGAGTCCGGCTCCGTCGTGCCCGGCGGGCTGACGATGTGCGTGGCCGGGCTCGCGTTGTACGTGGTGGTCGGCTGGATCGTGGGCTGGCTGCTGCCCTTCGCGGTCACGCCGGTGCTGGCCGGCTTCGGCACGTACGGCCTGTTCACCTGGCTGGCGGACGCCTCCAGCTGGACCGACCGGCTCGCGCCGGCCACGCGGCGGCCGTACGACCTGCTGGGAGGCTCCGGCCAGACGGCGTTCACCGACCAGACGCTGTGGCTCGTCGGCCTCAGCGCCGCGCTGCTGCTCGGCTGGGTGGCGCTGGTGACCCGGCGGACCCTGGCGCTGGCCGCCGCGGTGGTGGCCGTGCTCGCCGCCGGCACCGGCGCGGCCAGACTGGTCACCGAGCCGCAGACGATGGTCGCGAGCGAGCGCGTCTACACCTGCCAGGAGTGGCCGATCCGCGTCTGCGTGCAGAGCGCGATGCGCGCGGGGCTGGCCGAGCTGGCCGTCGTCTTCACCGCCCTCGCCGGGAGGCTGGCCGACACCCCGGCCGCCTTCAAGCGGGTCGAGCAGCGCGCCGACGGCGACGGCGGCCGTGCCGTGCCCGGGATCGTCGCCATCCACCTCGACGACCTGAGCCCGGGATTCGCCCAGCGCGCCGCCTCCGAATTCCTCGACCGGCTGGCCAAGCCCTGCCCCGGGACGGTCGCGAGTGGCTACCGCGCCATCGTGGTCACGTGGCTGCGCGGCGACCCGCTGCCCGGCGGGCCGCTCCCGGAGCACCGGTACGCCGCGGTGTGGTTCTCCGAGCTGACCGAGGCCCAGCGTCGCGACTGGCTGCGCATGTTCTACTCCGACTTCGTCTCCTGCGGGCTGCAGAGCAGGCACTTCGGCGGCGGCACCCGCCCCGCCGACCCCAACATGACCGGATATCCGGTGAATCCCACCCCGGTGTACGCGCCCGTCTATCCCGTGGAGCCGAGCCCGGCCTATCCGGCCTCGCCCACGGCGTCTCCCAGCCCGGGGCCCGGCCAGACGCCCGGCGCCTTCCCCAGCATGCCCGGCGCGACGCCGACGCCGGGCACGGTTCCGGGAGCGGGGCCCGGCGGGTACCCCGGCATGCCGGGTGACCGTCTCCATCCCTGGCCAGGCACGGGAGCGGGTTCATGGCCCGGTCCGGGTGATTCATGGCACGGCTCCGAGCGTGACTCGTGGCCCGGCTCGGGGCGCGGCTCGGAGCGCGGCTCGGGGCGTGGGCACGGTCATGGGCGCGGTTCGTGGCGCGGCTCCGGACGAGGGCCGGAAGCCGGTGCGGGGCGCGGTTCCTGGCACGGCTCGGGGCGTGGGCATGGTTCGAGGCCCGGCTCAGTACCCGGCTCAGTGCCCGGCTCAGTGCCCGGCACCGGTGCGGCGCCCGGTACGGAAGGAGAGGCCGCGCAGGCCGCCGGCGATCCCGCGAGCCCCGGCTCCGGCCGGCGGAACGCCTCCGGCCCCCGTGACGGCTCCGGCCGGCGGAACGGCTCCGGCCCACGCGACGGCTCCGCCTACGGCGTGACGGGAGCCTCCCGCCCGGGGCCCGCGCAGGCGCCGGTGATGGTCCCGCCTCCCGCGAACGGCGGTTCCGGCTGAGCGAGCACGACTATCTTGACGAGCTGACCTGTGGGAACGGCCCGCCACGGCGAAGGCTAGGTGAGATCGGGTGATTCAAGGGAAGATTCCCCTTTGTGGACCGACAGACACGATCCGTCTCCGCACCGGCCCCTGACGGCGCCGGCGCCCAGGCCGGGGGGCAGCCCCTCCCGGCCTCCGCACGCCGCTCCGGACGCGGCTGGCGCTGGCTCGCCGGGCTGCTGGCCGTGGTGCTCATACTCGGCGTCGGCGCACGGCTGGCCTACACCTACCTGAACCCGCTCGGGGAGCAGAGCATCGACCGCAGCGGCCCGGTGCTGCTGCAGTCGATGCAGAACCTCAGCCGGTTCGAGGCCGCCACCGGCAACTTCCAGGTCGTCGTCGACCTGGAGAAGGACGCCAACTTCCTGCCGGACGCCATCAAGGGCACCCGCACGCTGTTCGTCGGCGCCGGCAACGTGGACGCCTACGTGGACTTCTCCTCACTGCCGAAGGACGCCATCACCGTCTCCGCCGACCGGAAGACCGTGACCGTCCGGCTGCCGCACGCGGCGCTGGAGAAGCCCAACCTGGACAACAAGCGGTCGTACGTCTTCGCCCAGCAGAGGGGCATCTTCGACCGGATCTCGGATGTGCTGTCGTCGTCCCCGCAGAACCAGCAGGAGCTCTATCTCCTGGCCGAGAGGAAGATCGGCGAGGCGGCGGTCGCCAGCGACCTGCGCAACAGGGCCGACCAGAACACCAAGGCCATGCTCGAAGGCATGCTGAAGTCCCTCGGCTTCACCACGGTCGTCATCAAGTACGACGACCAGCCCTGACCCGTCGGCCGCCGGGATGCGAGAGCCGTACGGGGACGGGGGTCAGGCCAGGGCGGCGATGAGCTCGTCGGCGGCGGCGTAGGGGTCGGTGGCGGCGCCGAGCAGCCGCTCGGCGAGCGCGTCCAGCCGGTCCCCGTGCAGGTGCGCGAACCTGGACCGGAGCTGGGCGAGCGCGATGGCCTCGATCTCGTCGCGCGCCCGGGCCAGCCGCCGCCTGCGCGCCTCGCCCGACTCCTCCAGGTACGCCTGGTGCTTGTCCAGCGCGGCGAGCAGGTCGTCGGCGCCCTCGCCCTTGTAGGCGACCGTGGTCACGATCGGGGGCCGCCAGGGCGCCTCTCCCAGGCCCGCCATGGTGCGCAGCTCGCGCACCGTGGCCTGCGCGCCGTCCCGGTCGGCCTTGTTGACCACGAACACGTCGGCGACTTCGAGGATCCCCGCCTTGGCGGCCTGGACGCCGTCCCCCATCCCCGGGGCGAGCAGGACGACGGTCGTGTCGGCCATCCGCGCGACGTCGACCTCGGCCTGGCCGACGCCGACGGTCTCGATCAGGATCACCTCGCAGCCGGCGGCGTCGAGCACCCGCAGCGCCTGGGGGGTGGCCCAGGCCAGCCCGCCCAGGTGGCCGCGGCTCGACATGCTGCGGATGAACACCTCCGGATCGGTGGCGTGGTCCTGCATCCGCACCCGGTCGCCGAGCAGCGCCCCGCCCGTGAACGGGCTGGACGGGTCGACGGCGAGCACGCCGACCCGGACGCCGCGCCGGCGGAAGGCGCGGATGAGCATCCCCGTGGCGGTGGACTTGCCGACCCCCGGCGAACCGGTCAGGCCGATCACCCGCGCCGCGTACGGCTTGCGCGTCCCGGTGGCCAGCTCCGCCATGACCTCGCGGAGCTCACCCGCTCGCGCCGGTGATCCGGCGGCGTTCTCGACCAGCGAGATCAGCCGCGCCACCGCGCGCGGCCGCCCCTGCCGGGCCTGGTCCACGAGCTCCCGTACGTCCATGGCCTTGGGGACGTTCACGGCCGGGACGGCACCCGGATGATCAGGGCGTCGCCCTGTCCGCCGCCGCCGCACAGGCCGGCCGCGCCGAGCCCGCCGCCGCGCCGTCTGAGCTCGTGGGCCAGGGTCAGCACGATCCGGGCGCCGGAGGCGCCGATCGGGTGGCCGAGCGCGATGCCGCCGCCGTTGACGTTGACCTTGTCCAGCGGAACGCCCAGCTCCTTGGCGGACTGGAGCACGACCTGCGCGAACGCCTCGTTGATCTCCACCAGGTCGAGATCGTCCGCGGTGAGGCCCTGCTTGCGGAGTGCCTGGCCGATGGCGTTGGCGGGCTGGGACTGCAGCGAGTTGTCCGGGCCGGCCACGTTGCCGTGGGCGCCGATCTCGGCCAGCCACTCCAGGCCCAGCTCCTCGGCCTTGGCGCGGGACATGACGACGACCGCGACGGCGCCGTCGGAGATCTGGGAGGCGGAGCCCGCCGTGATCGTGCCGTCCTCGGTGAAGGCCGGCCGCAGCTTCGCGAGCGTCTCCGCCGTGGTGTCCGGGCGGATGCCCTCGTCGGCCGAGAAGAGGATCGGCTCCCCCTTCCTCTGAGGAAGCGGGACGGGGACGATCTCGTCGTCGAACAGGCCTTCCTTGGTCGCTCTGGCGGCGAGCTGGTGCGACCGGGCGGAGAGCTCGTCCTGCTCCTCCCGGGTCAGGCCCAGCCTGGCGTTGTGACGCTCGGTCGACTCCCCCATCGCGATCTGGTCGAACGCGTCGGTGAGCCCGTCGAGCGCCATCGAGTCGACCACGCCGGTGCCGCCGTACTTGACGCCCTTGCGCAGGCCGGGCAGCAGGTGCGGCGCGTTGGTCATCGACTCCATGCCGCCGGCCACCACGATGTCGAACTCGCCGGCCCGGATGAGCTGGTCGGCCAGGGCTATCGCGTCGAGGCCGGAGAGGCATACTTTGTTGATCGTGAGCGAGGGCACGGTCATGGGTATGCCCGCCTTCACCGCGGCCTGCCGCGACGGGATCTGTCCCGCCCCGGCCTGCAGGACCTGCCCCATGATCACGTACTGGACCTGGTCGGGCGACACGCCGGCGCGGGACAGGGCGGCTTCGATGGCGATGCCGCCGAGCTCGACGGCCGGCAGGGCGGCGAGCGAGCCCAGGAGACGGCCGATGGGCGTGCGCGCTCCGGCGACGATGACGGAAGCAGACATTTGGGGGCCTCCATGACGGGATCAGGGCGACGCTGTCACCATACCCATGAGTATCCCGCCAGCCCTCGCACGGCCCGCATCACCGGATAACACCTGAAGTGCACTTAAACGGAAGCCTGGAGGAAGCATGCTGCTGAGAATCGACCACGTGGGCATCGCCTGCCACGACCTGGAGGAGAAGATCGGCTTCTACGAGTCGGTGTTCGGGCTCACCGTGGTCGCCCGCGAGGTGAACGAGGAGCAGGGCGTCCGCGAGGCCATGCTCCATGTCGCGGACGGCGACGCGGGCGCGTCCTACGTCCAGTTGCTCCAGCCGCTGCACCGCGACACAGCGGTGGGCAGGTTCCTCGCCAAGCGGGGCGAGGGCGTGCATCATATCGGGTACGGCGTGGCGGACGTAACCAAAGCCCTGGAGGACATCGGGGCGAAGGGCGTCCGCCTGATCGACGAGCGGCCCCGGCACGGGTCGATGGGCGCCTCCATCGCGTTCCTGCACCCTAAGGACGTGGGGGGAGTCCTCACTGAGCTGGTCGAGACATCACGACGCTGATCCGAACGCAAGAAAGGTTCATACGTAACAAGTAGCGCAGAAAGTCGGAGGGGGCCTCCAACGCGGCAGTACCGGAGTACGCTGCCTACCACCGGACGTGGTAGCCGTACGGCACCCGCCTCGGATGTCCGACCCCCCGTCCGGCCCCCCTGTAGCCGTCTCGACAACCAGGATCGAGCCTCATGCAGTCCGACATCGACGCCCAGCTCAACAATTTCTTCGAAGACGCCCCTTCTCGGGAATTCGACGTGGTGCTCCGGGGCTATGACCGGCACCAGGTCCACGACCACTTGAAGACGCTCGACACCGAACTGCGTCAGGCCAAGGAGCAGGTCACCGCTCTCCAGCGGGACCTGTCCGACTCCCAGCGCCAGCTCCAGGAGCAGGAGCGGCCGACGTACTCAGGTCTGGGCGCCCGCATCGAGCAGTTGCTGCGTCTCGCTGAGGAGCAGGCGACCGAGCTGGTGCAGGCGGCCAGGTCCGAGGCGAACGAGATCCGGGCCGCCGCCAAGGTGGACGCCGCCGACCTTCGCGCCGCCGCCGAGAACGAGGCGGCCGAGAAGCGGGCGCTCGCCACTCGCGAGGTCGAGGAGATGCGGAGCACCGCCGAGCGCGACGCCGAGGAGATCCGCTCGACCGCGCGCCGCGAGGCCGACGAGCTCACCGCGACCACCGAGCGCGAGGTCGCGAAGATCCGCGCCACCGCCGACCACGAGGTCGCGGAGAAGCGGGCGGACGCCGAGCGCGAGATCGCCAAGCTGCGCACCACCACCGAGCGCGAGGTCGCACAGCTGCGGGCGTCGACCAAGCGTGAGCGCGACGAGGTCCTCACCACGGCCAAGCGCCAGGCGGACGAGATGCGGGCCCAGGCGCAGCGGATCCTTGAGGAGTCCGAGGCCAAGCGGGCGCAGGACGAGGCCGAGTTCGAGATCCAGCTCGCCGCCCGGCGCGAGGACGCCGAGCGCCAGGAGGCCGAGCGCCACGCCACCGCGCAGGCCAACACGCAGAAGCTGGTCGCCGAGGCGGAGCAGCGGGCCGCCACCGCCGAGCAGCGGGCCGCCAAGGCCACGCAGCAGGCGGAGCAGACCCGCCGCGAGGCCGACACCCACGCCAAGCAGCTGCTCGCCAACGCGCGCAAGAACGCCGACCAGCTCGTTGCCGACGCCAAGTCGAGCGCCGACTCGATAGTGACCGACGCGAAGAACGAGGCGGAGCGCACGCGCAGCTCGATGCAGCGGCAGGTGGACGAGCTCACCCGCCAGCGCGACAGCATCACCAGCCACCTCGCCCAGCTGCGGCAGCTGCTCGGCGGCGCCGCGCTGCCGGGCATGGAGCCCGAGCCGGCGCCCGTCGCGGCGGCCCCGGCCAAGCCCGCCCTGTCGGCGGCGCCGCCCGTCGTCGAAAAGCCCGTCGTCTCCGCTCCTCCGGCCGAGCCGGTCTCGAAGAGCACCGACGACGCCGAGTGGTGGCAGGAGTAGCCACTGACGCATTCGGGGAGTTGGCGACGGCTACGTGAGCGGGGCCCGGTGTTCGCACCGGGCCCCGTTTCCTTTGCGAGGACTCCCAGTCGCCGCGGTTCCGGCAGCGCCGCGGTTCCGGCAGCGCCGCGGGACGCACGCGGCGGCGATTTCCGGTCGCCCGCGCCGCCTCACGGCTGAGGCGTCACCGCAGGGACGTGACGAAATCCGAGACGACGCGGTTGAACGCCTCCGGCTGCTCGACGGCGGACAGGTGCCCCGCCTTGTCGATGACGGCCAGCTTCGCCTCCGGGATGGCCTGGGCCATGGCCTCCGCGTCGGACGGCGGGGACAACTCGTCCTCCGAGCCCACGATCACCAGGGCGGGCACCTGGAGCGACCGCAGCGTGCCGAACGAGTCGGAACGCGCCGCCATCGCCCGCTGGGCCCACGCGACCGCGGCGGGCGGCGCCGCCTGGACGAGGCCGCGCACCCGGCCCTGGACCATCCCCCTGCGCTCCTTGGTGGTGGCCCCGATCAGCGTGGGCAGCGACTCCTCCACCAGAATCGCCGTGCCGTCGTCCAGCACCGCCTTGGCGATCCGCTCCCGGTTGGCCCGGGCGGCGTCGGAGTCGGCGGTGGCCTTGGTGTCGGCGAGGATCACGCCGAGCAGCCGGTCCGGGTGCCGCCGGCACAGCGCCATCGTCACGTAGCCGCCCATCGACTGCCCGCCGATCACGGCCCGTTCGATGCCCTCCTGGTCGAGCAGTTGGGCCACGTCGTCGGCCATCGCGTCGATCGACGGCTCCTCTTCCCCCAGCCTGGACCCGCCGAAACCGCGCAGGTCCGGGGTGACCACCCGGCACACGGACGCGAGGCCCTCACGCTGCGCGAGCCACATGGCGGACGAGAGCGGGAAGGCGTGGAGCAGGACGACAGGCAGGCCGCTTCCGGCGGATCGCGCGTAAAGCTGCATCTGGTCACCGTAACGCGCGGTCAGCCGGTTGCCGTCGTTCGTCACCGATTCGCGATGCGGATGGCGGGGCCGGCGTTCACACCGCCGTGGGAAGCGGAGCCGCCGCCGGGTTCAGCCGCTTGACGACCTCGTCGAGCACGGTGCGGACATAGGGCTCGCCGACCCACAGGTGCTTGGCTCCCTCAACGCCGACGACCTCGGCCTGGGGCACCCTCGCGAACCTCCGTACGGCCTCCTCGGGGCGCAGGTAGTCGTCGAACTCCGGCACCAGGGCGACCAGCGGGCGGCCGAACGCGGCCCACGCGTCGAGGTCGTCGTCGGTCGCGCGCTTGAGCGGCGGGGACAGCAGGATCGCGCCCTCGACGAGCGGGTCGTGTCCCCATTTCAGGGCCAGCTCCGTGCCGAACGACCAGCCGAGCAGCCAGGGGTGGGGCAGGTCGTGGAACTCGGCGTACTCCAGCGCCGCGGCCACGTCGAACCGCTCGCCCTCCCCCTCGTCGAAGGCGCCCTGCGAGGTGCCCCGCTCGGAGGTCGTGCCCCGGGTGTTGAAGCGCAGCACCGCGAGGCCCGCGAGAGCGGGCAGGCGGTAGGACGCCTTGCGCAGCACGTGGCTGTCCATCATGCCGCCGTGCGTCGGCAGCGGATGCAGGCACACCAGCGTGGCGACCGGCGGCGTGCTCTCGGGCAGCGCGACCTCCCCCACCAGGGTCAGCCCGTCCGCGGTGTGCAGCTCGATGTCCTCGCGCCGGGCCGGCAGCACGGTCGACGCCCTGATGTCCATACCCGCTCAAACCCCTTTGATCTTCATGCCGGGATCCAACAGTATCCGGGCTCGCCGATCGGCCCGTCCGGGGGCCGCGTCAGTAACGGCTGCGCCCCGGGCCCCGGTTGACCCGGTTCCGCCAGCAGGCCGTGTGCCAGTGCCGCCGCTCGTCCTCGCCGCCCGTCCAGGCGGGCCAGCTCACGATGTGCGGCAGGCCGGGCCGGATCTCCTGCTGGCACCCCGGGCACCGGTAGTCCTTGCCCGGGGCCCCGCCCGGCACGGCCCGGACCACCCAGTCGCCGTCGGGCGAGCTCTCCACGCGGTCCACCCCGGGCACGGACCCGACGGGCCGTACGGCGCCGCGACCGCCGGGGCGTTCGTACGGGTCGAGACGCCGGGCGCGGCGGGGGCTCATGGCGGCGGTCCTTCCGGGGGGCTCATACCAGGCAGAACGGGAGACGGGCCCTCATTCTTCCAGGCCGCCCGTCCTCCGGTCCCGGGCTCGTGCGGAGCCGTCGCCGTGGATGGCGGGCCGGGGCGTCCGTGGTGTAGTTCCGGCTCAGCCCGGCACTCCTGCCGGCGTACCAGGCGATAGGCCCTGCGGCGGATTCGCCGGACCGCCGTGTCGGCGATCGTGAGGACATGCAGAGGGAGGAGACGAAGCCATGAGTTATCCGGACCTTTCAGGCAAGGTCGCGCTGGTCACCGGCGGCTCGGGGGGCATCGGCGGTGAGACCGCCCGCGTCCTGGCCGCTCAGGGCATGCGGGTCGTGGTCAGCGGACGCGATCCGGCCGCCATCGACGCCGCCGTGAAGAACGTCGAGGGTACGGCGATCGGCCTGGCCGCCGACACCACCGACTTCGCGGCCGTCGAGGCGATGCGCGAAGAGACGGAGCGGCGGCTCGGCCCCGTGGACGTGTTGGCGATCTTCGCCGGAGGCGGCGTGGGAAGGCCGCGGCCGATCGACGAGATGAGCGAGGAAGACTGGCACGCCACGCTGGACGCCAACCTGACCTCGACGTTCCTGGTCATCAAGAGTTTCCTGCCCGGCATGCGGGAGCGGCGCGGCGGCTCCGTCATCACGATGTCGTCGCTGGCCGCCCGCACACCGACCCCCGCCTCGGTGGCGTACACGGCGGCCAAGGCGGGCGTGGTCGCGCTGACCCGGCAGCTGGCACACGAGCTGGGCCCGTGCGGTATCCGGGTCAACTGCGTCGCCCCGTCAACGATCATGACGGAGCGGCTGGAGGGGCGGGTGCCGCCGGAGTTCAAGGACCGCATGCTCGCCGAGCATCCGCTCGGCCGCCTCGGCACCCCGCTCGACGTGGCCAACGTGACGGCTTTCCTCGCCTCCGACGCCTCCTCGTGGCTGACCGGGCTGACGATCGACGTCGCGGGCGGCAAGTGGATGCCGTAGCCCGCCGCACCGGCCCACGGCGACCGAAAGCCGCAGTCTCCCAGAAGGCCACCCGCGCTCACCGGCGCCGGTAGGGTTGGCCTCCATGCGGCTGGTCATCGCGCGGTGCAGCGTGGATTACGTGGGCAGGCTGACGGCCCATCTCCCGATGGCGCCCCGGCTCCTGTTGATGAAGGCGGACGGATCGGTCTCCATCCATGCGGACGACCGGGCGTACAAGCCGTTGAACTGGATGAACCCGCCGTGCAAGCTGCGCGAGGAGACCCTCGACGGCGTGCTCACCTGGACGGTCGTCCACGGCAAGACCGGCGAGAAGCTGATCCTGACGATCGACGAGATCCTCCACGACTCCAGCCACGAGCTGGGAATCGACCCGGGGCTCGTCAAGGACGGCGTCGAGGCGCACCTGCAGGAGCTGCTCGCCGAGCACATCACCACCTTGGGCGACGGCTGGACGCTGGTCCGCCGGGAGTTCATGACGGCGATCGGTCCCGTGGACATCCTTTGCCGCGACCACACCGGCGCCACCGTGGCGATCGAGATCAAGCGGCGCGGCGACATCGACGGCGTCGAGCAGCTCACCCGCTACCTGGAGCTGCTCAACCGCGACCCGCTGCTCGCTCCGGTCAAGGGCATCTTCGCGGCCCAGGAGATCCGGCCGCAGGCCCGGGTGCTCGCCCGTGATCGCGGGATCGAGTGCGTCACGCTCGACTACGACACGCTGCGTGGCATCGAACGCGCCGACACGCTCTTCTAGGCCGTGCCCGCCGCGCTCCTCGGGGCTCTGCTCCAAGCGCTCCTCTGGCGCCTTCGCCGGCCCGGCCCGGCCCATATGCGTGAGCCCGGTCGCCGGTGATCCGCCGCCAGGGCGGCCGTCGTCGCCGCCCTGACGGTCCTGGTGGCCGTCGCGGTTCTCGGAGCGGTCGCCGAGGCGCCCCACGCCTACCGGCTCTGGATCGCGACCGACTGATCGACGAACGCGCCCTGGTGTCCATCGAACGGAGGACAGGGCGTTCCTCCAGCCGGGGGTGTCCCGATGGTGCTTTCCCCAGGATCCTTGAGGCATGACTCAGGCGATACATGTACGAGGGCTGACGAAGCGGTACGGCGACGTGCCGGCGGTCGCGGGTCTCGACCTTGACATCCAGCAGGGGGAGGTCTTCGCCATCCTCGGCCCCAACGGGGCGGGCAAGTCCACCACGGTGGAGATCCTCGAGGGCTACCGCAGCCGCGACTCCGGTGAGGTCAGCGTGCTGGGCACCGACCCGGCGCGGGCCGACCGGCACTGGCGGTCCCGCATCGGCATCGTGCTGCAGACCGCGACCGACGCCGCCGAGCTCAGCGTCCGCGAGACCCTGCGGCACTTCGCGAAGTACTACGCCGACCCGCGCGACCCGGAGGAACTCATCGCGAAGGTCGGCCTCACCGAGAGCGCGGGCAAGCGCATCCGCCAGCTCTCCGGCGGCCAGCGCAGGCGCGTGGACGTCGCGCTGGGCGTCATCGGGCGCCCGGAGCTGCTGTTCCTCGACGAGCCGACCACGGGCTTCGACCCGGAGGCGCGCCGCCAGTTCTGGGAGCTCATCGAGGGCCTGGCCGACGACGGCACGACGATCGTGCTGACCACCCACTATCTGGAAGAGGCGGAGAGCCTCGCCGGCCGGGTCGCCGTCATCGCACGGGGCCAGATGGTGGCGCTGGGCGACCCCGCCAACCTGGGGGGCCGGGCCACCGCCAAGGCCCGGGTGACGTGGGCGGACGGCTCGGTCGAGACCGACACCCCGACGAAGACCGTGCTGGAGCTCAGCCGGCGGTTCGACGGCGAGATCCCCGGGCTCACCGTCACCCGCCCCACGCTGGAGGACGTCTACCTCCGGCTCATCGAGCAACCCTCCTGACCCCCCGAAGCGAAGGCCTGCCCCATGACTGAAACCGTCGCGGCCGTCACTCCCACGGCCGCCGCCGTCCCCCTGCCGTCGACCCTCAGGCTCGGCCTGGCCCGCGCCGCGGTCGAGATCAAGGTGTTCTTCCGCGAGAAGGACGCCGTCATCTTCACGTTCTCCTTCCCGATCATCCTCCTCGTGCTGTTCGGTTCGATCTTCTCGGGCTCTCTTGAGGGGACCGGGATCACCGTCTCCCAGCTCTACACGGCCGGTCTCATCGGTGCAGGCGTCATGGGAGCCGGCTTCCAGAGCCTCGGCATCGGCATCGCGGGGGACCGTGACGACGGCACGCTCAAGCGGCTGGCCGGCACACCCATGCCCCGGGCCGCGTACTTCATCGGCAAGGTCGCCAGTGTCCTGGTCATCGCATTCCTCGAAGTGCTGATCCTGCTCGTCATCGGCGTGCTGATGTACGACCTGACCCTCCCCCGGGATGTGCCGACCTGGGCCACGTTCGCCTGGGTGTTCGTGCTCGGCGTGTCGGCCGCGGCCCTGCTCGGCATCGCCGCCAGCAGCCTGCCCCGCTCGGCGAAGAGCGCGGCAGCCGTGATCAGCATGCCGTTCGTGGTGCTCCAGTTCATCTCGGGGGTGTTCATCCCGTTCACCGAGATGCCCCCATGGGTGATCAACGTCGCGTCCTTCTTCCCGCTGAAGTGGATGTGCCAGGGGTTCCGGTCGGTCTTCCTGGGCGACGCGGGGGCCGCCCTGGAGACGACCGGCTCCTACGAGCTGGGCCGGGTGGCCCTGGTGCTCGGCGCCTGGGTCGTGGGGGGTCTCATCCTGTGCATGACGACGTTCCGCTGGAAGAGCCGGCGGGACGGATGACCCAGACGGCCGGGGCGGCGCAGTGCGATCTGGACCAGGAGAAGCACGCCTGGCAGGCGTTACGGGGCTGGGAGACACTCTTCGGGCTCTCCCTGGTCGTGACGGTCCTGTTCGTTCTGGCCGGCAACGGTCCGACGGCCCTGGCCAGGGCCGTCGCCCTCGGGCTTCTGGGAGTGGACGCCGCCGCCTACCTGATCGTGGGCCGGCCCGCCATCAAGGCGCACGACCAGGGCACCCGGAGCGCGTGGCTCTACTGGGCCCTGATCCTCCTGACGTTCATGCCGGCCACGGCCCTCGTGCCCTCCACGTCGTTCCTGCTGTTCGCCCTGTCGCCGCAGGCGTTCATGATGCTGCGCCTGCGGGCCGCGATCACGGTCGTCGTGGTGCTCAACCTGGCGCCGGCGCTCCAGTTCTTCATCCACCTCGACGGCAGCGTGACGAGCCTGCTGTTCTTCGCCGGGTTCAGCGCGGTCGCCCTCACGTGCGCGCTCGTCATCGGGCCGTGGATCAGCGGGATCATCGACCAGAGCGCCGAGCGCGCCGAGCTCATCGGCGAGCTGGAGGCCAGCAGGGCCGAGGTCGCCCGGCTGTCGGCCGAGCGGGGCGCGCTCGCCGAGCGCGAACGGCTGGCCGGGGAGATCCACGACACCCTCGCGCAAGGGCTGACCAGCATCATCATGCTCGTCCAGGCGGCCGAGGCCCAGGCGGACCCGTCCCGCCACCTGGCCCTCGCCGTACGGACCGCACGGGAGAACCTGGCCGAGGCACGGTCGCTGATCGCGGCGCTGAGCCCGGCGCCGCTGGACGGCTTCACACTGGAGGAGGCGCTGCGCCGGGTCACCGCCAGGCTCGGCGAGGATGTGGGCGTCGACGCCTCGTTCACCGTCGAGGGCGCCTCGTGGCCGCTGCCGGCCGCCGTCGACGTGGTGCTGATCCGGGCCGCTCAGGAGAGCCTGGCCAACGTGCGGAAGCACGCCGCGGCCACCTCGGTGCGGGTCGTCCTCGAATACGGCGAGGGCGAGGTCACGTTGCGGGTGCGCGACGACGGCGCCGGCTTCGACGTGGCCTTCGCCGAGGGGTTCGGCCTGCGGGCCATGCGGACGAGGGTCGAGCACGAGGGCGGCACGTTCGGCGTCGACAGCTCTCCGGGAAACGGCACGACCCTTCGGGTGACCATGCGCACCCCCGCCCTCAGGAGTGTTGACTCATGATTCGTGTCCTCATCGTCGACGACCACCCCGTCGTACGCGAAGGCCTGCGCGGGATGCTGGAGCCGGGCCCCGGCGTCACCGTCGTCGGCGACGCCGGATCCGGCGACGAGGCCGTGGCGCTCGCCGCCAGGCTGACACCGGACGTCGTCCTGATGGACCTGCGGATGCCCGGAGGCGACGGGGTCAGCGCCACCGCCCGCATCGTCGCCGGCCGACCCGAGGCGCGCGTCGTCGTGCTGACGACGTACGAGAACGACCAGGACATCGTGCGCGCGGTGGAGGCGGGGGCGGCGGGTTACCTGCTCAAGGACACCAGCAGGGCCGATCTGCTGACCGCCGTCGCCGCGGCCGCGCGGGGCGAGACCGTGCTCTCCCCCTCCGTGGCCACCAAACTCGTGACCCGCATGAGGGCCCCCGTGGCCAGTTCCCTGTCGAGACGGGAGACGGAGGTGCTCGCGCTGGTGGCGCGTGGCCTGACCAACGCGGAGATCGGCAGGGAGCTGTTCATCAGCGAGACGACCGTCAAGACGCACCTGCTGCGCGTGTTCGGCAAACTCGACGTGTCCGACCGCACCGCCGCCGTCACGACCGCCCTCAGCCGGGGCCTTCTATGAAACTTTCAGATCGCTTTCAGATCGATCCCGGTCAAATGCAATTGCATCCGATTTATGCAGGTCACCGCTAGCGACTGAAGACGGCCTTGACGAGGCTGTCAAGTCGTCCACCCTCTTTGGCATAGGCGGGAAGTCCCGATTTCATGGCACTTCCGGATAAAGGATCTTGCGCTCATAATGGACAGCTCTGGGGGCCCTGACAGCGCGAGGTGAATAGTGGTGGGACGTGACTACCGGGGGATGTCGGCAGCGGAAAGGCTGGCCGACCGGAGAGAGAGGCTGATCAGCGCGGCTTACACGCTCTTCGCACATCCCGGCTTCCACGCCACCACCATCGAGCGGCTCTGCTCGACCGCCCGCATCTCCAACCGGGCCTTCTACGAGTGCTTCTCCAGCCGGGAAGACCTGATGCGCGCCGTGTACGAGCGGTGCGTCGAGGAGACGCTGGCGTCGGTGAACGAGGCCATCGACAAGGCGTCCCCCACGCTCGACGACCGGATCATCGCCGGGATCGGGGAGTACGTCCGTTTCGTCACCAAGGACGTACGGCGAGCGCGCGTCATGCACCTCGAGGTCCGCCGTGCCGGCGACGTCCTGACCGGCGCCCGCCAGCACGCGGTCGGCGCGTTCACGAAGATCATCGAAAATTCGGTGCAGGATCTGCCGCACGCTCTGCCGGTCGACCTGCACCTGCTGGCGCTCGCCCTGATAGGGGCCATCACCGAGCTGCTCATCGAATGGGTGGTCGCGACCCCCACTCCCTCGATCGACGAGCTCATCGACGCCTGCGTGCACGTCTTCCGCCGGACGTTCACCGCCTGAGGCGGGCCGCCCGCGGGGTGACCGCGGTGACTACGCTGAGCGTCATGACCCGAGCCGACAACGACAAGCCCGTCGTGCTGTCCAAGATCTACACGAAGACGGGCGACGACGGGACCACCGCCCTCGGCGACATGAGCCGCACCCGGAAGACGGATCCCCGGCTGGCGGCCTACGCCGACGTGGAGGAGGCGAACGCCGCCATCGGGCTCGCTCTCGCCACCGGAGGCGTCCCGGATGAGGTGGCCGCCGTGCTGACGCGGGTGCAGAACGAGCTGTTCGACGTCGGCGCCGATCTGTGCACCCCGGTCACCGAGGCCCCCGAGTTCCCGCCGCTACGCGTGGAGGAGTCGTACATCGCCTGGATCGAGGAGCGGTGCGACGAGTTCAACGCGTCTTTGGCGCCGCTGCGCAGCTTCATCCTGCCCGGCGGCACCCCCGGCACCGCAGCCCTCCATCTCGCCCGCACCGTCGTACGGCGGGCCGAGCGGTCGGCCTGGGCGGCGATCGAGGCGCACGACGACGTGAACCCGCTGACGGCCAAGTATCTGAACCGGCTGTCGGACCTGATGTTCATCTTCTGCCGGGTCGCCGCCGGCGGCGACGAGATCCTCTGGAAGCCCGGCGGCACCCGCTGATCCAGCCAATCCCGCGCCCCGAGCCGTACGGCGAGCAACCGTCCCGCGAGGGGCGCGGCCGCGTCTGGACTGAGGAACGCCCGCAGCGAGGAACGAGCGAGGACGTGACGAGGGCTGTTCCCAATTGCGCGCCTTCGGCACGACCGGCGCCTCGAAGGCGCCCCGAGCCCGCGCGAGCGGAGCGAGCGCAATTCTAGGCAGCGTCGAGGTGGGCGCTGGGCGGGGCGGATTCGAGCCAGGCGAGGAAGCCGGTGAGGGCGTCCTCGCTCATGGCCAGTGACAGGGGGCCGCGCTCGGCGGAGCAGTCGACCATCCAGTACCCGTCGGGTCCTTCGCCGGTGGTGAGCCGTCTGCGGGTGGAAACGGTGAGGCCGCGCCTCGCGATAGCGTGGCGCGGCCTCAGTCGCAGTCCTATGAACGGGATCCAGTGGAGCTCTCCGCCGACGTAGCGGGCTACTCCGGCCTTCCAGCCTCCGGCCCCGTCGCGTACCCGGCAGACGACGGTGCCCCGGCTGCGGGCCAGGGCGAATCCTCGGAGGACGAGGATCAGGGCCACGGCGATGACGCCCGTGAATATCTCAAGCGCCGCCAACGCCGCCCTCCTTCTATAGGGTCAAACCTCTTCGCCTGCCGCACGCAGCCGGGCCTCGGCCCGCCTGGCCGCTGCCCGCGCGTCAGCGTTCTCCTGGTCGGCCTCGATCGAGGCCTGGGCGCGCTGGAGCGCGTCCTTGGCCGCCTGGACGTCGACCTCCGAGCCGAGCTCGGCCGCCTCCGCCAGGATGGACACCTCGTTGTCGGCGACGGAGATGAATCCGCCGTGGACCGCGGCCACGAGGTCACCCTCGGCACCACGCTTGACGCGCAGCACACCGCCCTCGACGAGAACACCGAGAACAGGAGCGTGTTCCGGCATAATACCGATCTCGCCGTCCACGGTCTTGGCAATGACCATGTCGGCCTCGCCGCTCCAAATCTCACGTTCCGGCGACACGACGCCCACGCGAAGCTTTGCCACTTACCCAGCTCCCCTTCCAAGGAGACGACGTCGGGGCCGGGGGGGGGGGGCGCGGCGCGCCCCCCCCCCCCCGCGGGGGGGGAGGCCGGGGCTTAAGTATGGATTGGGTGGGGCCGCGCGGATTCCCCCCCCAAATAAAA
>NZ_JBEZDW010000036.1:0-95369 GCF_040802045.1 Microbispora sp. NPDC049125
ATGTGGGGCGCGGTGCAGGCGGCGCTGAGCGGGTCGAAGAACCCGCAGCAGGCGATGACCGACGCGCAGACCGCCGCGGCGAGCGCCACCCAGTAGGAGCGCCACCCAGTAGGAGCGACGTGCGGGCCCGGAGCCGTGTGGGATCCGGGCCCGACCGAAGCGCCCCGATGGACGTCAGACGAAGGAAAGCATGAAACACGCAACACATACGCCGGCCCGGCCCACGGCGGGCGACGGGCGGCAGGGGCCCCCGGCACGGCAATCCGGCGGCACCCGCCGCAGGCCCACGCAGCGGGCCTGGTCGGCCCAGTTGGCGGCGTGGGCGTTCCTCGCGCCGGTCGCGCTCTACCTGATCGTGTTCTACGCCTATCCGCTGTATCGCAACATCGAGCTGAGCCTGCGTCACTACACGGTGCGCTCGTTCGTCCAGGGTGACGCCCCGTTCATCGGGTTCGGCAACTACGCGAAGGTGATAGGCGACGCCACGTTCGGGCCGGCCCTGTGGCACACGGTGGTCTTCACCGTGGTGTCGCTGGCGTTCCAGTTCGTCATCGGGCTGGCTCTGGCGTTGTTCTTCATCAGGAATTTCCGGCTGTCGGCGACTTTGCGGGCGCTGTTCCTGGTGCCGTGGCTGCTTCCGCTCATCGTGTCGTCCTCGACCTGGTCGTGGATGCTCAACAGCGACTCCGGCGTCGTCAACGCGCTGCTGCACACCTTCGGGCTGGGGCCGGTCAACTGGCTGACCTCGCCGCAGTGGTCGTTGTGGTCGGTGATCATCGCCAACATCTGGATCGGCATCCCGTTCAACCTCGTCGTGCTCTACAGCGGTCTGCAGGCGATCCCGACGCAGGTGTACGAGGCGGCCTCGCTCGACGGCGCGGTGGGCTGGAGCCGATTCTGGAGGGTCACCCTCCCGCTGCTGCGCCCGGTGTCGGCGATCACGCTGCTGCTCGGCCTCGTCTACACGCTGAAGGTCTTCGACATCATCTGGATCATGACCAAGGGCGGCCCGAGCAACTCGTCCACGACCCTGGCCACCTGGTCGTACCGGCTGGGCTTCGGCAATCTCCTGCCGTCGTTCGGCCCCGGCGCCGCGGTCGGCAACCTGCTGATCCTGATGGCGCTGATCTTCGGGCTGATCTACATTCGCGTGCAGAAAAGGCAGGGACCGGCATGACGGCGAATCGGCGTGGCTGGTGGAACACCGGCCTGGGCCTGGTGTTCACGGCCCTGATGCTGTTCCCGGTCTACTGGATGATCAATGTGTCGTTCACCCGCGACCAGGACATGCGCAAGAGCCCGCCCTACTGGTTCCCCGTGAACGGGACGCTGGAGGGCTACCGCGCGGTGTTCGACCAGCAGGGGCCGTATCTGATCACCAGCCTGATCGTGGGAATCGGCACCGTCGCGCTGACCCTGGCCATCTCGGCGCCCGCGGCGTACTCGCTGGCCAAGCTGCGCCCCCGCGGCGGCGGCGTGCTGAGCTTCGTGCTGCTGATCGCGCAGATGATCCCCGGGGTGATCATGGCGATGGGCTTCTACGCGATCTATCTGAGCACGGGCGTCCTCAACACCGCGCCGGGGTTGATCGTGGCCGACTCGACCCTCGCCGTGCCGTTCGCGGTGCTGATCTTCACGACGTTCATGTCCGGCATCCCCGAGGAACTGATGCACGCCGCCCGGGTGGACGGCGCGGGTGCGCTCCGCACGTTCTGGTCGGTCGTGCTCCCCGTCAGCCGGAACGCGATCATCACGGTGTCGCTGTTCACGTTCCTGTGGGCCTGGTCTGACTTCATCTTCGCCAGCACCCTCGACGGCGGCGGCGGCCACCAGCCGATCACCCTCGGCATCTACCACTACATCGGCAACAACAACCAGCAGTGGAACGCCATCATGGCCACCGCCGTCGTCGCCTCCATCCCCGCCACCGTGCTCCTCGTCATCGCCCAGCGCTACGTCTCCGCCGGAGTGACCGCCGGCGCGGTGAAGGACTGACCGCGGTCGCAGGCCCGGGGGTCTCTGCGGATCCGCCCGCGGTCGCAGGCCGCCGCGGACTCGTGCGCCGCCGCGCCGGTGAGACGCGGCGGCGCATCGGTGTCAGGTGCCGGGATGCGACCCCCCGGCCCGGCTCGCGCCGGTCCGGGTTCGCCGCCCCAGCCAGGACGATTCAGCCCAGGACGATTCAGCCCAGGACGATCGTCGTCAGGGCGCGCGGCGCGATCGTCACGCTCTTGCCGTGCAGGGGGATGGGAGCCACCGCGTTGTTCTCGTCGGTCACGTACGCCCTGGCCCGGCCATGGCCCTTGATCTTGTCCCAGGTGACGGAGGCCGTACCCGTGTTGAGGATCTCGACGACGCGAGAGCCGTCGGCGTTGCGGAACGCGGAGACCTGCAGGCCGGGGTCTGAGGCCGTCGCCCCGAGCCGCACCGCGCCGGGCCTGATGAACCTGCTGTAGGCGGCCATCGCCCACAGCCGCTTGGACACGTGGTAGGTCTGGGTCGCGGTGTCGACCTGGATGAACGCTCTGGTGCCCCCGGCCGAGGCCCCCAGCCAGTAGATGTAGGCGGAGACGTTGGCGCGCGTGAGCGAGTCGTTGATGCTCTGCGCGACCGTCATGCCGTCCTGGCCGCTGCCGTCGTCCCAGCTCTCGTCCCACGTGCTGCCGCCGGGCCCCCACTCGGACATCCAGGTGTTCCGCTTGGTGGGCAGCGGGGCGGTCGGGGGGCTGGCGTAGGAGTGCCCGGTGTGGACCTTCACCCAGCGGCTCGCCTCGGGGTCCGCCTCGATCGCCTCCGTGTACGCCTTGGCCTCGTTCCAGCCGAACGAGTCGCAGCACACCAGGTTCACGCCCGCGGCCTTGGCCAGCGGGCCGAGCACCTTGACGAACTCGGTCGCCTGCTCGGGCGTGAAGCGCATGGACTCGTAGGTGGCCGTCCAGTCGGGCTCGTTGGTGAACCCCAGGTCGGTGATCTTGATGCCTTCACGCGCGTAGAACTTCGCATACGCCACGAGGTAGTTCGCGTAGGCCTGACGCCACTCCGGCAGCAGGGTGCCGCCGTTCGCCGCGTCGCCGTTGTCCTTCATGTAGCCGGGTGCGCTCCAGGCGTCGGCGAAGAAGCGGTTCACCCCGTATCTCTTGGCCGCCTTGACCATCCAGACCTGGCTGTTGTCGTCGCCGTTCCAGACGTACTTGGGCGGCGCGTCCGGGCCGCCGGGGTTCTCGGGCTGGATCGAGACCATCTGGTCGTACGGCACGCCCAGCGGCTTCGCCCCGATGCCGAGCCGGAGCATGCTGAGCCCGGCCCCCTTCGTGCGGCTGAACCACAGGTCGAGGATCTCCTGCTGCTTGTCCTCCGGCAACGCCTTGATCAGCTCGTTGCGCCGGAACGCCGTGGACACGCCGAACCCGTCGATCTTCTGGTACTTGGCGCCGTCGTCGATGGTGATGGTGACCGCCGACGCGGACGCCGGCTGCGCCTGCCCGACCAGTGGAACGACGAGCAGTGCGGCCACGATGAGGTGTTTTCGCATGCCTACTCCGGTGTTCGGTTGTGGAGGGTGTCGTGCCTGAACAGGCACGCCGGGATCTGTTCCGGCGACCACGCCGGCAGGGCCGGCGTCACGTGGCCACTGCGCGATCACACGACCGCCGTTCGTCCGGTGGCGGCTCATGCCGGCGGTTCGCCGAGCTCCCCGGCGGCCGGACGGCGTGAACGGGCCGTCCGAACCGAGCCGCCGGCGGTTTCAACAGCGCTGGCAATGTGGGCTGGGGTCGCGTTTAGGGGAATCGTGGCCATGCCGGGGTCTGTCGCGTAACCCTGAAGTTCCGCAGGGCTCATAAACGATGCTGGATATGAACACTCACAGTGATAGCACGCCGGATCGTCTGACTCAATATGTCGGAGTGAATTACGAAAATTTCGACTCCTCGTCTTTGTGGGGAAGACGCAGGTCTGGCCATCGGCCGCGGGGTCGCGGCGCGAAGACCGGCTCACGATGAGAGGGCTTCCCCGGAGCCCCGGTTACGGCGGCCGCTCAGAAGAGCGTGACATCGTGACCGTGAAGGCATAGTGCCAGTTCAGAGCATCTCTGGTGTGACAGTCGCGGGTCGCGTGGTTCTGACGGCCGCACTCACTGCCCTTGACGACTGTTAGCGGCACGCCTACGATTCAGGACTAAAACTATCGGATGACCTCCGAAACTTTCTGACTGATTCGCGGGGGATGGCTGCATATCTCTCGCCATCAGTGGTTGAAGCCGTGCGGTGAATGGTGACGTGGCGTGAACACGCTGTTTTCTCCATTCCGGCGGCTTCTCTCCTTGCGGCGCAATTCCGAACCGTCGAATTCCGTGGCGCGGTCATGCCGGCTCGTAGTGGTGCCCACGCCCGCCGGGGCTCCACCGGACGGGCCGGCGCCGATGCCGGCCCGCCCGGTGGACGGCTTACCGAGAGGCGCCGGCCCGGTCGCCGTAGAGGATGCCGCGGCCGTGACCACTGAAATACACGCGGCAAGTGGAAGATCGTCGCAGCGGCGGGGTGACCGGCCGACGGACCTGGCGCCGATCGCCGCGGCCGCTCGTGACGACCGCGGCGATCGGTGCCTGAAAATTGCACGGGCCGAATCGGGTCACCGCAGCTTGAGCGGCTGTGGCCGCCCTCCGGGAGCCGTCCGCTTGACCGGAGGGCGGCGCCGAACGCAGTCTCCGCGAGACCCGGTGCGCCCTCGCGCACACGAACCGAGGAGTCCGCATGCCTGGCTTGCCCGACCGCCGGCGTTCCGCCGTGGCGCTGCTGGCCGCCACGACGCTGGCCGCGACGACGATCGCCGCCGTGACCGCCGATCCAGCGTCGGCCGCGACCTCGGCGAGCGTCAGTGTGAACGCTAACAGCGCGCGGGGAGTGATCCCCGCGGCCGGGCACGGCGTCAACGTCGCCGTTTATGACGGGAACATGAACCACTCGGCCATCCCGGGCCTGCTGCGCGACGCCGGCTTCACGGCGGTCCGCTACCCCGGAGGGTCCTACGGCGACATCTATCACTGGAAGACCAACACCACGGACGGCGGGTACGTCGCCCCCAACACCGACTTCGACACGTACATGAGCACCGTCAGGTCCGCCGGTGCGCAGCCGGTGATCATCGCGAACTACGGCACAGGTACGGCGCAGGAGGCGGCCGACTGGGTGCGGTACGCCAACGTCACCAAGGGCTACGGCGTCAAGCTCTGGGAGATCGGCAACGAGGTCTACGGCAACGGCCATTACGGGTCCGGGTGGGAGCAGGACAACCATTCGGACAAGAGCCCCACGGCGTACGCGAACAACGTCGTGCAGTACATCTCGGCGATGAAGGCCGTGGACTCCTCGATCAAGGTGGGGGTCGTGCTCACGACGCCGGGCGGCTGGCCCGACGGGATCGTCGGCTCGGGCGACAGCGCGGACTGGAACAACACCGTGATGTCGATCGTCAAGGACAGAGCCGACTTCGTGATCGTCCACTGGTACCCGGGCGGCTCCTCGGCGGCCGACTCCCTGTCCAAGGTGTCGCAGGTCTCGACGATCACCAGCACGCTCCGCACCCTGATCGGCAAGTACGCCGGAAGCCGGGCGTCCTCCATCGGCATCACGGTCACCGAGCTGAACCCCAGCTACCAGCTCAACAGCGCCACCGCCGCGCTGTTCGCCGCCGACAGCTCTCTGACGTGGTTCGAGAACGGCGCGATGAACCTGGACTGGTGGAACCTCCACAACGGCACCAGCGCGAGCCCCGGCAGGAACGACGACGGGACCGTCGACTACCACGACGAGGGCATCCTCTCCTCCGGTGCCTCCGGGGAGCCGCCGTTGAACACGCCGTTCCCGCCGTACTACGGCCTGGCGATGGTCGGCAGGGCCGGGGCGCCGGGCGACACGCTCGTGCAGGCGTCCTCGTCCAACTCGCTGCTGGCCGCGCACGCGGTGAAGACCTCCAGCGGCATGAACGTCGTGCTGGTCAACAAGGACCTGAACAACTCCACCACGGTCTCGCTGTCCTACTCCGGGTTCTCCCCCGGCGGCAGCCCGACCGTCGTGCAGTGGCAGAAGGGGAACACCTCGATCAGCACCACCACGGGCTCCTCGGCGACCTCGATCACTCTCCCGCCGTACTCGATCACGGTCCTGAAGGCCGGTGGAGGCGGCCCCAGCCCGTCACCCTCCCCGTCGCCGACCCCGTCGCCGTCGCCGTCGCCGTCGCCGTCGCCGTCGCCGTCGCCGTCACCGTCACCTTCACCGTCGCCCAGCCCGTCGCCTTCTCCGTCGCCCAGCCCGTCGTCCGGGCAGGGCTGTACGGCGACGTACAAGCTGGTCAACACGTGGCCGGGTGGCTTCCAGGCCGAGGTGACCGTCACCGCCAACCGGGCGATCAGCGGGTGGACGGCCGGCTGGACCTTCACGAACGGCCAGACGGTCGGCCAGCTCTGGAGCGGCTCCGTCACCCAGTCCGGGGCCGCCGTCACGGTGAAGAACGTCAACTACAACGGCGCACTCGGCTCCGGGGCCTCCACCACGTTCGGCTTCACCGGAAACGCCAGTGGCGCCAACAGCGTCCCGTCCCCCGTCACCTGCACCGCGAGCTGATTCGGCCACGCCAGGTAACAGGTGCCGTAGGAGAACAGAAGTGGAGCGGTTGTGAGGGGTCTACGACGTGCGGCCGCGCTGGCCGCACTCCTGATGGGTGCGGCCGGCATCCACGTCGTCCAGGGCGGGGCCGCGCAGGCGGCCCTGCCCACCGCCGCCGTCGCGCTCGGCGACAGCTTCGTCAGCGGTGAGGGCGCGGGGGACTACCAGCCCGTCGTCGACGCCTCCGGCACGGCGCAGGCCTTCCCCGGCTGGTCGGCGGCCAACGGCAACGCCTACTTCTGCCACCGGTCGGCGAACGCCTCGTTGTTCAAGGCGTCACTGCCCGGCATCCAGGACCGGTTCAACCTCGCGTGCTCCGGCGGCCAGCCCGCCGACATCGCCAACCCCTCCGGCGCCCGCGCCAAGGGCCGCTCCGTCGCCTCGCAGCTCGACCAGCTACGTGCCGTCGCCCAGACCCACGACATCGATGTCGTCCTCATCGGCCTCGGCTCCAACAATTCACAGTTCACCTTCGGCGACGTGGCCTCGGTGTGCGCCAACCGCTTCATTGCCGACGCCTGGACGGGCTGGTGGGAGTTCTGGGCGTACCTGGAGGGCGAGGTGCCGCAGGAGCCCTGCACCGCCTCGGACCTGGCCACGGACGCCGAGCTGGCCACCGCAACCGCCGAGACCACCGCCGCCCTGCGCCAGATCCTCGACACCCTCGCGCAGATCGACGCCGACGGCGTCCACCGGGTGGTCCTGCAGACCTACACCAACCCGATGCCGCTCGACGTCGCCCCGCAGTACCGGGACGAGGACGACCGCACCGACACCCGCGACAAGTTCCGCGCCCTCGGCGCCGAGCGGTACGCCGCCGGCTGCCCGATCCACCGCGCGAGCCTCGCCCCCGGGCATGTGTTCTCCCAGAACCTCGGCTCCCTGGTCGAGAACGCCTACGCGACGCTGACGGCTGAGCGCCCGGCGGACGACCTGCGCGTGCTGGACGTCCAGAAGGCCTTCGACGGGGCCCGGCTCTGCGAGAACCCCGGCAGCCCGGCGGGCGCGCTCGCCACGCCGCTCCGGGTGCAGGACGGACCGTCCGGCACGCCCGTCACCAGCCTGTCCGGCTGGGACAAGATCGGCATCCAGCGGCTGGCGAACACCTGCGTCACCTACTTCCAGACCTGCCAGGAGTCGTGGCACCCCAACGCCGCGGGCCACGCCGTGCTCGGCCAGTGCCTGACCGGCGCCCTCACCGCCGCGCCCCGCACGATCGTCACGTGCGCCCGTAACCCGGACGGCACGCTCACCGTCTCCTGACGGCTCCTCTCGGCGCGCGACTGGCGCGTGCCCCGCGCCGGCCAGGGCGTGCGCCGTCGGCCGGCGGGAGCCGCCTGGAGTTCCATGCGCGGTTCCAAGCCCGGCGGCACCTGTCGTGGTCGTCGCCGTGGTTCCCGCACAGGCCCTTGGGTGGCTGGCGGGGTCGGCCGTGTGCGCCTCATGCTTGTGCCATGCGATCATCGCTTCCCCCACAGCGCGCGGATGACCTCCGCGAGCGCGCGCAGCACCCGTGCGCGCTCAGCAGGGGTGCATCCGTGGATGGCCATGGCGACCATCAGCACGGCCGCGAAGGTCACGCACACCGGTATCAGCATCAGTGTCTCGGGCTTCATAGGCATCAGTTCAGTGCCTGTTCCGCGGCGAATGAAGAGATATCGGACAGGTACGACCGGGAGCCCGAACGCCCAGCTCACGGGGGTGTCCGGTGACCGCGAAGTCGGATGCGGATCGGATCGGATACATGACGGTGCTGGCACGTCAGTTGAACGCACTGGAGCGGCGGGCGTGCGAGCGGGTTCCCGGGTTGACGCGCGCGGAGATGATCAGGGACGCGAACGGTCTGCTCCTCGAAGAGCAGGCCATGAGCACGAGCACGGTCGGAGAGTGGTACGCCAAGGGTCGTGCGCCCAGAGACTTCCAGCGGCTGTGGGCACTGGTGCGCGTGCTGCTGGAGAAGGCCGGGAGCCCGCCGCCGTACAACCCCGATAATTCCTGGTGGAAGTCCCAGCGCAGGCTCTGGAAGGAGTACTGGGAGAAGGCCGCGACTGTCAGGCCACTGAGCACACCCAGGTCACCCAAGCCGGCCCCGTCGAAGCCGCCCGTGATCAGTCTGCCGCGCGAGCCTGAGGGGTTCGTCGGCCGCGAGCGTGCTGTCAGGAAGGTGCTGGCAGAGCTCGACGCCCGGCGCACCGTGGTGCTGGCGGGCATGCCCGGAGTCGGCAAGACCGCGCTGGCGCTGCACGTGGCGCACGAGGCGCTGCGCGATGGCCGTTTCCCCGGCGGCGCGTTGTTCGCCGACGTCGATGGTTACGCCGGAAACGCGGCCACGGAGTCCGCGCTGGAGACCCTGCTGTGGACCCTGGGTGTGCGAGAAATGCCGGCCACCGAGGCCGGCCGGGCCGCGCTCTACCGTGCCGCCCTGGCCGAGCGCCGGGACCCGGTGCTGATCGTGATCGACAACGTGCCCTCCGCCGATGCGCTTGAGGCGCTGCTGCCCGGGGTCGGCGACCACCGGATCCTGGCCGTCTCCCGCCACTGGCTGCCGTCCCTGACCGGCGCCTACAACTTCGAGCTCGGCGTGTTGACGGCCAAGGAGTCGATCGAGCTTCTCGGAACCGCGCTGCGCCTGGCCGACGAGAGTGACACGCGCATTGAGGAGAGCCCGGAGCAGGCCCGTCGCCTCATCAGGTTGTGCGGGCGCCTGCCGCTGGCCCTGCAGATCACCGCGGCCCTGTTGAAAGGGGACAGATTCGGATCGCTGACCGGCTTGGCCGACGAACTCACCGACGAGGGCACCCGGCTCGACAAGCTGAAATATCCGGATAAAAGGCAGCGGGGCGTCCGGGCCGCCTTCCGGCTCTCCTACAAGCGCCTGCCGAAGGACCTGCGGCGGCACCTTGTGTTGCTGTCCTGGAAGCCGCGCCACACGGTCGACGAAGAGATGCTTGAGCTCTGGCGGCTGACCGGTACCCCCGTCAAGCCATACCTGACGACCGAGGGAGCGGCGGTGCTGTGCCGTACCACTCCCCACGAGATGCGACCGTGCCTTCTGGAACTGGCCCATGCTCATCTGCTGGAGCAGCACGTTTGGAAGCACGGGGTCCCGCCCGAGCGATGGCGGATGCACGACCTGATCATCCTGTTCGCCCGCGAGCGTACGGACAAGGACGGGCTCGGCGAAGAGGCGGGCGAGTCGGTCCACCGGTTCCTGTACTACTGCCTGGAGCAGGATTTCTCCAACGACGCTCGAATGCACCTTGAGGCGGACGGAGTCCGCGTGGCGACCATCAGGTTCCACGAGGAGCTCGGCTGCTGGGTGATCGTCCCGACGGGGGAGCTTCCCGAGAGCGTGCCGTCCTTCGAGAGCCTTGTGCCCGACGGCATCTGGAGCGATGAACACCAGGTGTGGATTCCGTCAGACAGCGACGAGGCGCGTGAGAGCCTTCGGGCGGCCTGGGAGAAGGACATGGAACGGCGTTGGGCCGACCGGCCCTTTGCCGCGCGATGTGGGCACATTCGCTGCCAGCTCAACGCGGAAAAGGAGCTGCTCGCCCTCGTTCATCTTCTCAAGAGAACGCTGCGGGGCAGAGATATGGTGCGCAGACTGCTCTGCGAAGATCACCACTACGCGACTGTGCGGTTCCACGAGCAGCTCGGTGCCTACGCGCTCATGGTCGAGCGGGACGCCTTGGACGGCATCCCGGAGATGCGCAGGCTGCTGGACCCCGTCCTGGACTGGGACGAGGACCATCAGGTGTGGGTGTTCACGCCGGCGGGGTGACCGTCACCGTCAGCTCGCCGTCGTCGCGGCGACGGTCGCCGGCCTCGCGGCCATGCGCTGTGGATCGCCATGTTCGCCATGTTCGCCACGACCCGGCGAACCCCGGCGAACTGGGGCGGAGCCGATGCGCGGCCGTAACCTCCTGACCTGAAATTTTCACCTCCGGTGAGGCATTCGCACAGTTCGCCTGCTCATCGGTCTGTTCGTACTTGACCCGTGCCGAGAGCGGAAACCACACTCCGCTGAAGCATCACCCTCCGCGATCATCTGAGCGGCCCGCATCTTCGTCTCCCTCGCGTGCCGGTTCACAAGACGAATTGTTAACGCCAACAATCACGGCAGTCGATCAAAGCCGGAAAGGTCGTCGGCATCGGGACCAAGGTCAATCACCGTGGCGGCGCAGGAAACGGTGCCGACCGGGCCAAGGGGACCGAGAAGGCGCGGATCAGCACCAACAGCCAGAAGGACGAGACATGACGCAAGATCAGAATGAGCCCGTGAGCGGCGAGCGAAGCTTGCTGAACCGGAGATCCGTCCTGACGACACTGGGGTCCGTACCGGTCATCACGGTCGCGGCGTCGGTCGTGCGGGCCACGGAGGCCGCGGCCGCGACGGCGACCATCAACCCGTCGGCACAGAAGCAGACGATCAAAGGCTTCGGCGGCATGGCCCACGCGTTGTGGATCGGCGATCTGACGGCCGCCCAGAGGGACACGGCGTTCGGCGCCGGTGAGGGCCGCCTGGGGTTCTCCATCCTGAGGATCCCCGTCAACGAGAACCAGTCGGACTGGAGCCGGGACCTGGCGACGGCCAAGCGCGCGGTCGAGCTGGGCGCGACCGTCTTCGCGTCGCCGTGGAACCCCCCGGCCAGCATGACCGAGACCTTCACCCGCGGCAGCCAGACCAACGCGAAGCGCCTCAGGTACAGCTCGTACGCCGCCTATGCCCAGCACCTGAACGACTTCACCACGTACATGCGCAACAACGGGGTGAACCTGTACGCCATATCGGTGCAGAACGAGCCCGACTACGCGCAGGACTGGACGTGGTGGACCAGCGCCGAAATCGTCCGGTTCCTGCGGGAGAACGCCGGCTCGATCAACACCAAGGTCATCGCGCCCGAGTCCTTCCAGTACGTGAAGTCCATGTCGGACCCGATCCTCAACGACGCCACGGCGCTCGCCAACGTGGACATCATCGGGGCGCACCTCTACGGCACGTCGTACGCGAACTTCCCCTACCCCCTGTTCAAGCAGAAGGGCGCGGGCAAAGAGCTCTGGATGACCGAGGTCTACTACCCCAACAGCAGCGATTCGGGGGACACCTGGCCCCAGGCGCTCGACCTGGGGGAGCACATCCACCGCGCCATGGTGGAGGCCGAGTTCCAGACCTACGTCTGGTGGACCATCCGGCGCAGCTACGGCCCCATGCGTGAGGACGGCCAGATCAGCAAGCGCGGTGCCATGATGGCGCACTTCTCCAGGTTCGTCCGTCCCGGATATGTGCGGATCGACGCGACGGCGAACCCGGCGTCGAACGTCTACGTCTCGGCGTACCGGGGCGGTGACACCGTCGTCATCGTCGCCGTCAACAAGAACACCTCGTCGACGAGCCAGCAGTTCACCCTGTCGAACAGCGCCGCGTCCGGCAGTGTCTCCAACTGGCTGACGGACGCGAGCAGGACCGTCGCGCCCCAAAGCGCGCTCACCATGACGAACGGCTCCCTCACCGTCACGCTTCCCGCCCGAAGCGTGATGACCTTCGTGACCAGCCTGAACGGTGTCACGCCCAGCCCGTCGCCCACCCCCACCCCTACTCCCACTCCCACGCCCAGCCCGTCGCCGAGTCCGTCGCCGAGTCCGTCGCCCAGCGGCGGCGCGGGCCCCCGGGTCGCCTACACGATGAACCCCTGGGGCAACGGCTTCACCGCGAACATCAGCGTCACCAACACCGGGACCTCGACGATCAACGGCTGGACGCTGGTCTTCACCCTGCCGTCCGGCCAGGCCATCACCTCGGGCTGGAATGCCACCTACTCGCCCTCCAGCGGCCAGGTGAGCGCCCGCAACGTGAGCTACAACGGCACGATCGCCCCCGGGGCGACCATCGACTTCGGCTTCCAGGCCACGCACACCGGGAACACCGCCGAACCGACCGCCTTCACCCTCAACGGCATTCCCTGCGTCGTGGTCTGACCGGCAGGCGAGACAACCCTCGAAGCCAGTGAACAGGCGCGGCCCCTCCGGTGACGGAGGGGCCGCGTCCTGATTTCTACGAGCTGGGAGACCGCCACGTGCTGGCGGTCTCCTCCCCGTGATCCGCGGCGTACACCCAGCCGCGCAGTCCGGACGCCAGCGGTACGAGCGCGCGCCGGTAGTCGCCGACCTCGTAGGCGTCGGCCGCGGCGAGCTCGTCCGCGGTGACATGAAGCGCGGTGCCCTCCACCATGTCGGCGGGATCGCCGGTGGCCGTCAGGATCGGATGGTGGGTGGCGCCGCTGACCGCGATCACGTCCGGGTCGGTGATCTCCAGCATGGACAGCCGGTAGCCGGGCAGCCGGTCGGGAGTGCCGGCGACCTCGCGCCCGAACACCGAAAGCTGCACGTCGCGCCAGCGCAGCGTGCCGTAGGAGAACAAGATGACGTGGTCCGTCATAGGGCCATTCTCCGAGGACCGTGCTCGCCGGCCCTCGCCGGGGTCCGTCGCCGGCCGCCGTACGTGGCGACGCCCACGTCCTCGGGCTACGGCTCCCTCCCGTGGCACTGCCGGAACGACCGCCCGGCGCCGTCTACACGGTCACCGGACGATCCACGCCTATTTCGTGGCGCTGAATCCGCCGGCAATACGGTGAGCGCGATTTGTCAGTCCTCCCCGCAATACTCGCAACTGGCGATCACGGGATGAGATGTCGGAGATAGCGCGGTTACTCCGTCGCCTGAACGACGAGCTCTCCAAAACCCAGCGTGGAGGCATTGGCATGAGCGCAGATCGGGTGCTGACCTATGTCGGCGGCGGTTCGGCGAAGTTTTGGGAAGTCCGGCAAAACGGTACGGAGCTAAACATTCGGTATGGACGGCTGGGCGCAGCCGGTCAGGCGCAGGTCAAGTCGTTCGACTCCGCCGCCTCCGCCGCGGCGGCGGCCGACAAGCTGGTGGCGGAGAAATTACGCAAGGGTTATACGGAAGACGAAGCAGTCGCCGCGCCGGTGACCTCCCCGCCGGTGACCGGCGGCGTTGAGGATGAGGACCGGCTGGCGATGCCGGCCGCTTGGCTGCGCTCTGTTCATCCGCGGCGGGGTGGAGTGAAGGTCACAGTGAAGCGGCCGGACGCGGGCGCGCCCAAGGAGCTCGCCGCGAGATTGAACGGGCGCCGGCAGCTGATCCTCGACTCGCTGGCGGAGTGTCCCGACCCGGAGCTGGCCTCCGCGGGCGCGGCGTACCTGGCCGGGGAGCCCACCGCCACACCGCTGGGCGCGGCGGTGGTCGCCGGTCTGACGGCCACGTGGCTGCCATGGAACGAACGGACGGAGCTGCTCCTGTTCGCCGAAACCTGGCTGGTCGAACGCGGCCTGGTGTTCGCGGCGGTGGCCGTTACGGAGATGGCCTCGCTGAATCTGTTCTCCAACGGGCGCGGGTCGGCGCTTCAGCGGCTGGCCGCCGGTGAATCCGACGGCCAGTGGTACGGCTGGAGTTGGATGGATGTCGCGGCGCGGGTCCGTGCCGCCCTCGTGGCCGCATCGGACGCCGAGTATGCCGAGGTCGTCGCGGCGCTGGCGAGGAGCCGTGCAGGCGGGCTCCGCCATCAGGTGGCGGCTTCCTACCTGGCGCCTACCGAGGTCGAGTGGGTCGCGGCCGACTGCGCCGAAGTGAGCCGCGTCAATCCGGAGCTCGCCCTCGGCCTTGTCGCCTCCGTCAGCACGCCTGAGCACACCGCGGTCATCATGAGCCACGTGCGGGGTTACTCGGTGATGCACTCCCTCGCTCTGCCCGTCACGCTCGTCGACGGCATCGGGGAGGCGGCCGTTCCGATTCTGACCAGCTGGTTCGACGAGCTCTACGACGCGGAAAGCCGGCGGCGGCTGCTGGGCGTGCTCGCCGAGCTGCCGGCCGACGCGGCCATGCGGGCGCTCCTCGATCGGATCGATTCCAAGTACGCCCAGCCGGCGATCCTGCGCGCGGCGGCCCGATTCCCGCGCCGGGCGATGCGGATGCTGGCCGCCTCCGGTGGCAAGGTCGCGGACCTGCTGCTGCGCGCCCACGTCCTGGCCCATGCCGACCTGGTGGACGAGGTGCTCACGAGCGTCGACGGTGCCGCCGCCGAGCGGATCAGGAAGATCGCGACCGCCGCGGCCGTCCCCACAGCTTCGCTTGAGGCCTTGCCCGAGGTGCTGGTCAGCCCGCCCTGGACCCGTCCGCGTACGGCACGCAAGCCGGTCGTGGTGAGTGACTTGGTGTGTGCCGACGAGACGACGGTGGTGTGGGGACCGGGCGAGCGGGACAGATGGCGTGCGGCCCCGCCGGGGCATGACTCATGGCATCAGGTCTGGCACCGGAGCTGGAAGGAGGTCGCCGACCAGGTCGCCGGCGGCCGGCACGGCAGCTGGTGGGACGAGATCACCCTGTTCGTCTCCGGGCCTGAGGAGCTGGCCGGACCGCTGCTCGGGAAGTGGCGCCCGGCTGATACGTACGGAGCCTCCGAATGGATGCCGAGGGTGGTCGCCAGGTTCGAGCTGGCAGCGCTGCCCCTGGTCCTGGACTGTGCCCGGCGCAGCCCCGGCGCGATGGCTCCGGTGCTGCTCCCGTTCGCCGGGCCGGAGATCGCTGTGCTGATGGCCGACTGGCTGGCCCGGCTGAAGTCGGTGCGCGCCACCGCGCTGGCGTGGCTGGCGCGCCACCCTGAGGCGGCCGCCATGGCGCTGATCCCGGAGGCTCTGGGCAGGCCGGGCCCGGCCCGGCGACAGGCCGAGCAGGCGCTGGCGGCGCTGGCCGCCGGCGGCAACCGCGACGTCGTGGCGGCGGCCGCCACAGGTTATGGCCCCGTCGCCGAGGCCGCGATCGCCGACCTGCTCTCGGCCGACCCGCTCGACGCGCTGCCTGCCAAGATGCCCGCGCTGCCCGAGTGGGCGGAGGTGGCGATCGTGACACCGATCCACCTGCGCGGCGACGGCGGTGCGCTGCCGGTTGAGGCGGCCCGCCACGTGGTGACGATGCTGGCCATCTCCCGGCCCGGTGATCCGTACGCCGGTCTCACCGCGGTCAAGGAGGCCTGCGACAGCCGTAGCCTCGCGGACTTCGGCTGGGCGCTGTTCCAGCGCTGGCAGGCGGCCGGCTACCCGTCCAAGGAGAGCTGGGTGATGGACGCGCTGGCACTGCTCGGCGACGACGAGACCGTCCGGCGGCTGACGCCGTTGATCAGGACCTGGCCCGGCGAGGGAGGGCACGCGCGTGCGGTCGCGGGTCTGGACCTGCTGGCCGCCATCGGCTCCGAGGTCGCGTTGATGCACCTGCACGGCATCGCCGAGAAGGTCAAGTTCACCGGGCTCAAGGGCCGGGCCAGGCAGAAGATGGACGAGGTCGCCGCGGAGCTCGGCCTGACGCCCCAGGAGCTGGCCGACCGGCTGGTGCCGGACTTCGGGCTGTCCGCCGACGGCAGCCTGACCCTCGACTACGGCCGCAGGCGGTTCGTCGTCGGCTTCGACGAGCAGCTCAAGCCATACGTGACCGACGCCGCGGGCAAGCGGCTCAAGAACCTCCCCAAGCCAGGGGCGAACGACGATCCGGAGCTCGCCCCCTCCGGCTACCAGCGGTTCGCCGGGCTGAAGAAGGACGTGCGCGCCGTGGCCGCGGACAACATCAGCCGGCTGGAGCAGGCCATGGTGAACCGGCGCCGCTGGAGCGGTGAGGAGTTCAAGCGGCTGCTCGTCGGTCATCCACTGCTCTGGCACATCGTGCGGCGGCTCGTGTGGGGCCTCTACGACCCCTCCGGCCGGCTCACGGGCGCCCTGCGCGTGGCCGAGGACCGCAGTTTCGCCGATGCCGAGGACGACACCCTGCTGTTGCCCGACGAGGCCGTCGTGGGGGTGGCGCACCCGCTGGAGCTGGGGGAGAAGCTGGCCGCCTGGGCCGAGGTGTTCGCCGACTACGAGATCCTGCAGCCGTTCCCGCAACTGGGCCGGGAGACATACGCCCCGGAAGAGACGCTGCTGGCCGAGATCAGCGGCGCCAGAATCCCGACCGTCAAGGTGATCGGCCTGGAACGGCGTGGCTGGCGGCGAGGCACGCCGCAGGACGCCGGCCTCCAGTTCTGGATCGAGCGGGACGTACCAGGGGGTGGAGCCGTCACGATCGGCCTCGATCCGGGCATCGCCATCGGCTATCTCGACTTCGCCGACGAGCAGACCCTTGAGGGGATCGCCCTCGACGGCCTCGATCCGATCACCGCCTCCGAGATCCTGCGCGACCTCCGGGAGATCACCCGATGAACGAGCACGTCCAGCGGCCCCCGGCCGAGATCCGCTACGCCGGCGAGCTGGCCCGGCTGCGGGACGACGACACCGGCGACCGTCCGCCCGGCTGGGCGCTGAGCCTGCGAGCCGCCCGGAGCTTCGTCCTCGGGGACGACAAGCTCGGCATCAGCCGCAAGTTCGTGGGCGATCCTTCGCTGATCGACCGATCCCTGGTGACGCTCGCGACCAACCGCGGGCTGATGCTGGTGGGCGAGCCGGGCACGGCGAAGTCGCTGCTGTCCGAGCTGCTCGCCGCGGCGGTGAGCGGAACGTCGACGCTCACCATCCAGGGCGGGGCGGCCACCACCGAAGACCAGATCAAGTATTCGTGGAACTACGCGCTGCTGGTCGCCGAGGGCCCGTCCACCCGTTCACTGGTGGCCGCTCCGCTGCTGCGCGGCATGGCCGAGGGCAAAGTGGTGCGCTTCGAGGAGATCACCCGATGCCCGCTTGAGGTGCAGGACTGCCTGCTGTCGCCGCTGTCGGACCGCGTGCTCGCCGTGCCGGAGCTGACCGGTCCGGAGGCGATGGTGTTCGCCCAGGAGGGCTTCACCGTCATCGCCACGGCCAACACCCGCGACCGCGGCGTCAACGAGATGAGCGCCGCGCTCAAGCGCCGGTTCAACTTCGAGACGGTCTTCCCGATCGCCGACTTCGGCACCGAGCTGCGGCTGGTGGAGGCGGAGGCCACCGCTCTGCTGAAGCGGTCAGGCGTCGGCGCGCCGCCACGGCGCGACGTGCTGGAGGTCCTGGTCACCGCGTTCCGGGAGCTGCGCGAGGGGCAGACCGCGCGCGGTGACGCCACCGACCGGCTGTCGGGGGTGATGAGCACCGCCGAGGCCGTCTCGGTCGCGCACGCCGTCGGGCTGCGCGGCTGGTTCCTGCGCGGGGAGCCCGGCACCGCCGCCGACCTGGTCTCCTGCCTGGCCGGTACGGCGGCCAAGGACAATCCGGAGGACCTGGCGAAGCTGCGCAGATATCTGGAGCAGAGGCGGCCCGGAGACCAGTGGAAGGCCCTGTACGAGGCCCGCCACCTGCTGCCGGGCTGACGATGACGGTCACATTCCTCGGCGTGCGGCACCACAGCCCCGCCTGCGCCCGGCTGGTCGCCGACACCATCCGTTCCGTACGGCCCGCGTACGTGCTGGTCGAGGGCCCGGCGGACATGAACCACAGGATGGGCGAGCTCCTGCTGGGGCATGAGCTGCCGATCGCGGTCTACACCGGCTACCGGGATCCGGAACGGCGGCACGGCTCATGGACGCCGCTGTGCGACTACTCCCCGGAGTGGACGGCGCTGACCGCGGGCCGCGACACCGGCGCCGAGCTGCGCTTCATCGACCTGCCGGCCTGGCATCCGGCGCTGGCCGAAGTCCGCAACCGTTACGCCGACGCGGAGATCCGCTACAGCGAGGTGACCGGACGGCTGTGCCGCACCTTCGCCGTGGACAACGTGGACGCGTTGTGGGACCACCTTTTCGAGATCGAGCCGGCCGGCGGGCTGGCCGAACGGCTGGCCGCCTACTTCGACCTGGTGCGCGGCGACACGCGGACCGGGCCGGACGACATGGCCCGCGAGGCGTACATGGCGCAGTGGATCCGGGCCGCCGTGGCCGACGCGGGCGACAGGCCGGTGGTCGTTGTCACGGGCGGCTTCCACCGTCCCGCGTTGATCCGGCTGGCGGAGCAGGGTGACCGGAGCTGGCCGGAGGTGCCGCGGCCGCCCTCGGACGCGGTCGTCGGCAGCTACCTGGTGCCGTACTCGTTCCGGCGGCTGGACGCCTTCGACGGCTACCAGTCGGGCATGCCGTCGCCGGGCTACTACCAGCACCTGTGGGAGTCCGGCCCCGCCGAGGCCGCACGCAGGCTCACCGAGGCGGTGACCGCCCGGCTGCGCGCCCGGCGTCAGCCGGTGTCCACCGCGGACCTGATCGCCGCCCGGGCCACCGCGGACGGGATCGCGTTGATGCGCGGTCATCCCCATCCGGCCCGGGTCGACGTGCTGGACGGCCTGGCCGGCGCGCTGGTCAGCGAGGCTCTGGAGACCCCGCTGCCCTGGTCGGCCCGCGGCCCGCTGCGGGCCGGGAGTCACCCCGTGATCGTGGAGATGATCGCGGCCCTCAACGGCGACCGGGTGGGCCGCCTGCATCACTCGACTCCGTTGCCACCGCTGGTCCACGCGGTTCTCGCGGTGCTGGGCGGTCCGGGTGAGGAACGGCTCGACCTCGCCGAGGACGCCGGCCGCGAGCGCAGCCGGTTGCTGCACCGGCTGCGGGTGCTGCGGATCCCCGGCGTGGTGCGCACCTCAGGGCCACGTCCGGGAGGCGGCACGGAGCTGGTCGAACGATGGACGCTGACCGAGCCAGACGACCGGCTGCCCGCGCTGATCGAGGCCGGCGGGTATGGCGTGGCCCCGCAGGAGGCGGCGGCCGCCGCCCTCGCCGAACGGATCCCGGGCGCGGACCTGGACCAGCTGGCCGGCGTTCTGTTCGACACGGCGCTGTGCGGCATCGGCGAGCTGGCCGGACAGGTGCTGGACGACCTGGCGCGGGCCGTCGGCGCGGCGGCCGACCTGGGGTCGCTGGGCCGCACCCTCACCGTCGCCCTGGCGATGTGGCGCCACGACGACCTGTTCCACACCGGCGGCGGCACCACCGTGGGCACGGTCGTCCAGGCCGCCACCCGCCGGGCGCTGTGGCTGGCCGAAGGCGTGCGCGGCGGCCCCGCACCGGCCGACCTCCAGCGCATCGACGCCATGACCGCCGTACGCGACGCCCTCAGGAACGCCGGCCCGTCGCTCGGGCTGGACATACGCGCGGCGCTGGGCGTCGCGGACCGGATCGCCGCCTGCCAGGACGTGCCCCCCGACCTGCGTGGAGCGGCGCTGGGTCTGGGCTGGTCACTGCGTGGCACGGCCCCCGCGGACCCCGCTCGCGCGGTGCGCGGCGCGTTCGTCCCCGCGTCAGCCGGGGACTGGCTGGCCGGGTTGTTCGCGCTCGCCCGCGAGGAGGTGCTGCACACCGCCGGCATGCTGGAGCTGCTCGATGAGCTGGTCGGAGAGATGACCGATCACGACTTCCTGGTGGCGCTGCCCGCGCTGCGCCAGGCGTTCGGGTTCTTCCCGCCCCGCGAACGGCACCTCATCGCCACTCGCCTGGTCGAGCGGCGTGCCGGCGGCGCGTCTGGATGGGACCTGATGCGGCTGGAAGCGGCGCCGGAGCTGGTGGCCGCGGGCAGGGCACTGGACGAACGGGTCGAGGCGGCGCTGCGCCGGGAGGGACTGATCACATCATGACCGACCCCACCCTGGAACGGTGGCGCCTATTGCTCGGCGAGCCGGGCGGCGCATGCCTCGGCGGGCAGGGGCTCGACGCTCAGGCCGCCGCCCGTGACGCGGCCATGGACTGGCTCTACGGCCGCGACGAGGACCTGCGCCGGCGCGGTGTGCGACGGCAGGGCGGGACGGGCGAGTCGACGCTGACCACCTTCGACTGGCTCGACGACATCACCCGGCTGTTCCCCAAGGAGACCGTCGAACGACTGCAACGTGACGCGGTCGAGCGGTACGAGATCCATGACGTGGTGACCGACCCGGCCGTGCTGGCGCGCATCGAGCCCAATCCCGCGCTGCTCAAGGCGGTGCTGCGGACCAAGCACCTGATGAACCCGCAGGTGCTGCGGCTGGCCAGGCGGATCGTGGAGCAGGTCGTCCGGCAGCTGATGGACAAGCTCGCCACCGAGGTCCGCAGCGCGTTCTCCGGCACCAAGGTGCGACGGCCCGGCCGCATGCGACTGGCCCGCAATTTCGACATGGTCAGGACCCTGCGCGCCAACCTCGGCCGCTACCAGCCCGAGACCGGCAAGGTGGTGATCGAGACCCCGTACTTCTTCTCCCGCACCCGCCGCCACCTTGAGCAGTGGCAGGTGATCCTGCTCGTCGACCAGTCCGGGTCGATGGTCGACTCGGTGATCCACTCGGCGGTCACCGCCGCCTGCCTGTGGGGGTTGCCCGGTCTGCGCACCCATCTGGTCGCCTTCGACACCGAAGTGGTGGACCTGACCGCCGACGTCGACGACCCGGTGGAGCTGCTGATGAAGGTCCAGCTCGGCGGCGGCACCGACATCGCCCGCGCGGCGGCGTACGGCGCGGGCCTGGTGGATCAGCCGCGCCGCGCGATCGTCGTGCTGATCTCCGACTTCTACGAGGGCGGTGATCCGCACCGGCTGGTGCGCGTCGTACGCGACCTGGTGGCGCAGGGCAGCAAGGTGCTGGGCCTGGCCGCCCTCGACGAGCAGGCGAATCCCGCCTACGACCGGGAGCTGGCGCAGCGTCTGGCCGATGCCGGAGCCCACGTGGGCGCGATGACACCCGGCGAACTGGCGTCCTTCGTGGCGGAGCACGTGGGCCGATGAGGACAGATCTCCTGGGGCTCACGGCGGACTCCCTCGCCGCGCTCACCAACCGCGGCCTGGTCAAACGTGCCGGCAAGGAGGCCGCGCCGGAGCTTCGGACCGACCCTGACGGCACCGTGCACGGCGGCTTCTCCGACGGCGTGACCGCGACCCTGCCTCCCGGCGGCCTCGACCTGGCCCGCTGCACCTGCGGCGCCACCGGCGTCTGCCGGCACGTCATCGGGGTGATCCTCGCCTACCAACGCCTGCCCGCCGAGGCTGCCCCACAGCCCCTGCCCTGGTCACCGGGGCAGGTGACCGACGACGAACTCACCGCCAAGATCGGGGCCCGGCTGATGGCCGCCGCTCGCCGTACGGAGAGAGCCGGATTCACCGCGCGGGTGCGCCGCGCGACCTCCGCTGATCCGGTGCCGCAGGTCGAGCTGGCCACCGCGACCGTGCGCTTCCTGGTCCCCGGTGATCTCGGGTTCGTCCACACCGACACCGTCGCCGGTAGTCGCGACGACGTCATCGCCCTGGCGGTGTGGGCGTTCCGGGTCGCCGACGAGCTGCACCCCGGCGTCCCCGAGGTGCGGATCGACGTCGGCGGCCAGGCCGAAGCCGGTGCCGGATCGGGGCTGGAGCGGGCGCTGGGCCTGGCCGGCACGGTCCTGCGCGAGGGTGCTGCGAATATCGGGCAGGGACTCGAAGCCACCATCGCCGACGTGCGGCGCCACCTGGACGCCGCCGGGCTGCAATGGCCGCTGCTGGCCGTCGGCGACCTCGCCGAGCAACTGACCTCCTACCGCGACCGTAGCTCCCACTACCGTCCCGAACTGCTCGCGAGCCACATCGCCGAACTGCACGCCCGGCACCGCGCGGTGACGCGGCCGGGCGCCACCCCGCGCAGCAGCGTGCTCGGCACCACCGAGGCCGCCGAGACCCCGTTGCGCCGGGCGCGGCTGGAAAGCCTGGGCTGCCGGATCCGCGGTCTCGGCGACCAGCGGATCGCCGAGGTCTACCTGGCCCACGGCGACAGCGCCATGGTGCTGGTCCTGCGCCGTCAGTGGGACGGCGACGACGACGGGGCGGCGCTGGCCCGGCGGCGGATCGCCACGTCCACGCTGGCCGCCCTGGCCGGCGGCACCCTGGTCACGGAGTCCGCCGGCCGCAGCGCCAGTCGGACGGTGCGCCTGGCCGCCGGGCGGATCTCCAAGACGACGGTCAGCCCGTCACAGGGTGACTGGGGCGAACTGCCGCCGTCTCTGGTGGTGACCGACTTCGCGGCGCTCAGCCGTGAGCTCGACGCTTTGACACTGCGGCCCATCCGTCCGCGGGTGGAGGCGGAACTGGTCCGGGTCGTCGCCGTCGCCCGGGTGGAGGCCGTCACCTACGCACCCGGAGACCAGCGTCTCGACGCTGTCATCGCCGATCAGGCGGGCGGCACGGCCATCGTCAGAGCCACTCACAGCGGCGCCGCTCCCGGACGCCTCGACTCGCTGGCCGCCGTGCTCGCCGGTGAGGAGGGCGAGCTGCGTTTCGTCAGCGGCGTGGTCGGGCGGACAGCGGGCGGTGTCGTCATCGAACCGGTCGGCCTGGCGGCCGGCGGCCGGGTCGTCGTCCCCGACCTCCAGCCCGCCGGTGGGAGCGGCACTCTCATGGTCGCCGAGGACGAACGGCACGAGCCGCTCACCGCGGCTCTGATCGACACCAGAGGGCTGCTCGCAGAAGTGGCCCATCACGGCTTGTCCCACCTGTCGCCGGCTTACGACGACCGGCTCGCCGCCGCGGCGCGGCGGTTGACCGTGCTCGGGCTGCACCGCGTCGCGCAGGCCGTCACGGCCTTCGCGGCGACGCGGACCCACGACTGCGACGAGGCGGCCGAGCAGGCCTGGGTCGACGCCTACCTGCGTCTGGAGGTCGCTGCGGACCTGAACTGACCGATGTGGGGAATCTTTGCGAGGGGGGCCCGGGGGGAGCCCGGCCGGACGCCCCCCGGGTGATCGCTGCTGATCAGGCGGTGGTGCAGGGGCTTCCGTTGAGGGAGAACCCGGTGGGCTTGCCGGCGTTACCGGTGTGGGTGGCCTGGAAGCCGATCTGGACGGAGCCGCCGGATGGCAGCGAGCCGTTGTAGCCGACGTTCCTGGCGGTGACCTGGCCGCTGGTGGGGGAGTAGGTGGCGTTCCACCCGTTGGTGATGGTCTGTCCGCCGGGGAGGGTGAAGGCCAGCGACCAGCCGTTCAGTGCGGCGGAGCCGGTGTTCGTGACGGTGATGTCCTCGGTCAGGCCGTTGTTCCAGGCGTTGACGGTGGCGCTGACGCGGCAGGCGCCCGATCCGCCGCTGGGCGAGGGGGACGGCGAGGGTGAGGGTGAGGGAGACGGCGACGGCGAGGGGGAAGGAGACGGAGACGGGGAGGGTGAAGGCGAGGGCGAAGGAGACGGAGACGGAGAGGGCGACGGGTTGGACTGGAACTGCGTGAAGAACTTCCACACCTCTCCCGACGTCCAGGTCCTGGCGCCGCTGGTAGAGGTGGACCCGTCGTTCGGAGAGGGGGTGTGATCTCCGTCGAACGCGGCCCACACGACCGGGTAGCCGGCCCGGCACCCCGAGTACGCGGTGATGATGTGCGTCAGGCTGCCCTGTGACGGCTCTCGCGGGTTCATGGGGGTGCAGCCGTTGTTCGTGACGAACCTGTCACGCAGCGACCGTCCGTTGGAGATGTTGAGCACCGAGTCGTGGATGCCGTGGATTCCCATGTACGCGACGGGCTGAGTGCCGCCGCTGCACCCGCTGAGCTGCGCGCCGGAGTAGACCGCGACCGCACGGAAGACCGTCGGCCGGGCACACGCGACCGCGAAGCTCATCGATCCGCCGTAGCTCCACCCCAGGGCGAAGCGCTGCGTCGTGTCGACACAGAGATCGCCCTCGACACGCTTCAGCATCTCGTCGGTGAAGGTCAGGTCTTCACCGTTGCTGTTGCCCCAGCCGTTGTTGATTCCCTGGGGCGCGATGAAGATCGTGCTGTTGTTGGAAAGTTGCTTGAGCCCGTAGTAGGCCCAGACGGCTCCGTCCGATCCGCCCGAGTCGACAATTTGGGCGGTGCCGTTCAACCAGTGGTACGCGATGATCAACCGGTAGGGGCGGCTGTTGTCGTAGTTGTCGGGAATCCTCAGGATCCAGGTGCGATTCTTGCCGTTGATCGTGATCGACTGTGAACCGCTTCGCAGCGTCGGGGCCTTGCCGCATCCGGCGGTCGCCGCCGCGGCGGCGCTCGTCGTGGACGACGTGGTCGTGCCGAGGCTGTCGCCGAGTGCCATGCGTCCCGAAGCCAGGACGAGAAGGGCGGCGGCCGCGACAGTGGTCAAGATGGATCTCTGTCTCAACTTCACGCAACTCCCTTTTTCGTTCGAATATCGACATGTGTCGACAGGGAAGTCATTTGATTTCCTGCATGTGGCGGGAGCGTCCGTACTCGGCATGCGCGTGAGCCGAGCGACGCCTTCCCGGACGGGTTCGAAACGCCAAGCGAGCCCGCCGTCAGTCAGTCCGGAGCGGCCGGCGACCGGCCATCGTCAGCGGCACGCGTGTCGACTCTCTTCCGCTGGAGAAGAGCAAGGCGAGTTCAGACAGCCGTTGGGCGCCGGCATTCGCTTGCCGTGTTCTCTCGTCCGGGGTGCCGACGGAGAATGCGGTGGAATTTCGTAATGCAGTTTGTCATCTGCATGCGAAGGCGAAATGCGTTGCGCTCTTCCGGGCCGATCTGTCCCGCTTGGCCGTGGAGTCGACGGCATGTTACCGTTAACAATTACGGACGCGATCGAGTGCTCCTCTCTTCCGGGTGACTGGTGGCGGTGGTGCAGCGGAGCAAATATGAAGTCATGAGATCTGTCAAGGATCGCGCCTTCTCCTGGCGGGGCTCGCGTCGAAACCGTCCATTCCTTCGGTTTCTGACCAGGGAGAAAGCCGCGGCCGCGGTCGACGCCATAATGTAACTTTCATCGGCGACGGCATTGCGCGTCCCGTCTCTTTCGCGTCCGCGTGCAGACGAGAGGACGGGGTGGTCAGGCGGTATCGGCGTCGAAAGGCTGAGGTTTCCGCCATGGCGGCTTGGGTGTGTGCCTGTCCATCAGGCGGACCGGGCCGGCGCTGCGGGGGCCGGTGCGCGTCACTGCGGCGGGGCCGTGACGGGAGACCCGGCGGGCGCGGCAATGGTCTACCCGAATTTGCCCCGGCTGGGAGATCGCCGGCGTTCCCTGGCGTTTCCGCGACGGTTTCGTGGTCCGTATTCGACCTATTCGTTAGTAACGTGATTTACGAGTTGATATTCAGACCACGGAGGGGTCACGGCCATGGTCGACAAGTGGGAAGTGAAGCGTAGTCTGGCCGACGCGATCAACGACCACGATGTGCAGCGACTGGTGGATTTGTTCACCGAGGACGCCGTCTTCGTCTCTCCCGTAGGACTGGCGGAGGGAGGCGAACAGATCGCGTGGATCTTCGAGCAGTTCTTCAAGGGCTTTCCGGACCTGCACCTGACGGTGTGGTACGAGGCCACCGGCACCGACAGCCCCATGATGGTCGAATGGACGGGGACGGGCACGCACACCGGACCGTTTCTGCTGCCCGACGGACGGGAACTGGAGGCGACGGGCCGCCGCATCGCCCTGCGCGGCACCTGCGCCTCGTTCGTCGAGAACGGAAAGGTCGTCACGCACCGGGAGTACTTCGATCAGTTGGAGCTGTACACACAGCTCGGCCTGCACCTGTCGATGGACGATCCGGCCCCCACGTAGTTCACACAGGCTGATCGTCAGCGTGTCCCCCGGGGTCGATGGTCCAGTCCCAGCCCGTGATCGTGGTGCGCATCAGCCGGGCGGCGGTGGACAGGCGGGTGCCGGCGCCCCAGTAGAGGGTGACCGTACGACGGCAGTCGGGGCTGTCGACGGCGATCCAGGCGGCGGGCGGACCCCCGGCGCCGCGGTGGGCCAGGCGGCGGGCGGCGGAGGGGATGAGACCGATGCCGAGTCCCGCGACGATCAGGTCCACGATGGCGCTGTGCTCGTCGGTCTCGCAGATGATCTTCGGGGTGAGGTCTCGCGCGGCGAAGAGCCGATCAAGCAGTCCGCGTAGCCAGTGCCCCTTGCGTGCGGTGATGAAGGGTTGGCCGGCGAGTTCGTCGATGCTCACGGAGGTACGGGTCGCCAGTGGATGATCGAGTGGAACGCCCACCCCGACCGCGTCGTCGAACAGTCGCACCGACTCCAGGCCCTCGGCATGGATCCGCTGCGAGGTGACACACAGGTCGACGTCTTGGGTCCGTAGGCGGCGGGCCATGTCGTCGGCCGGCGACCAGTGGAGCTGGATCTCGATGGTGGGGTGGGCTCGCTTGTAGGCCGCCAGTGGTCCGGTGAGCGTGAGGAAGGTTTCCGACGTCAGTCTCACGGTGCCCAAGCCATCGCTGGCGGCCCGGGCGACGGCGCGTCGTCCCGCATCGAGCTCCCCGAGGGCGCGTTCGACGTGATCGCGGAAGAGCTTGCCCATGTCGTTCAGCCGGAGCCGGTCGCTGCGGTCGAACAGCGGAACGCCCAGCTCACTCTCCAGACGGGCGACGGTACGGCTCAGCGACGGCTGGGCGACGTGAAGCTCGTCGGCCGCCCGGCTGAGGTGCTCCAGCCGCGCCACCACCAGGAACTGCTTGAGCGAGTTCAGCTCCATCATGCCTCCATGACCATAACCCCATAGCAATATTGATCTTAGACAAGATAGCTCCTAGGCCATAGCGTCGGATATGTCTGATGGCGAGATCCACCAAGGAAGGCTGGGATAGCGATGCCTACGCAGCGCGAGGTAGACGAAGCCGCGATTCGGCGGCAGGTCGACAAGATCGTCGAAGCGCTCCGGGCCAAAGATCTGGAGGGTCTGAAGCAGCCTTACGCGAAGGACGTGGTGTCCTTCGACGTCGAGCCGCCGCTGCAGCACGTGGGGATCGAGGCGAAGCTCAAGAACTGGGCGAACGTGTTCCTGTTCTTCGAGAGTGTGACCTATGAGGTCCGCGACCTGACGCTCGCCGTAGGGGATGAAGTGGCGTTCGGGCACGCGTTCGCCCGTCTCAGCGGCACGCTGAAGAACGGGACGGCGACGAGCGGTATGTGGGTGAGGGTCACGTACGGCTTCCAGAAGATCGACGGCGATTGGGTGATCGCGCATGACCAGGTCTCAGTGCCGATCGACGTCGTGAGCGGCAAGGGCGTGGTCGACCTCGAGCCCTGACGCTCCGCACGAGTTCGCGCGGCTTCCGTCACCGGTGTCGTGCGCAATCACACATCGGGAACAGAGCGGGGAGGACGCCGTATGGTCCGGACAGCCGGTGGGGTCCGCCCGGCCGCGCCGGTCCGATCCGATGCGACGCACCGGGCGAGCCCCAGCGGGTGGGTCTTGCGGGCCGTCGTCAGCGCGCACATGGTGGCCATCGTCGGCCAGCCCGTGTTCGCCGGGGTCTATCTGAGCGGTGACTACGACGGGTTGCGCTGGCACGCGGCCGGCGCCGACACCGTCACCGCCATCGGCTACCTGCAGGTGATCGTGGCGATCGTGGTCTGGGTACGGCTGCGCCAGGTCTGGCCGTTCCTCGCCACGCTGGCACTGGTGGCGGCCGAGACCGTGCAGTACTTCGCCGGGTTGGACGGTGCGCTGTGGTTGCACATCCCGCTGGGAGTGATGACCATCGCCGCGCTCGTCGTGCAGTTCATCGCCGTGTGGCGCCGGCCCCTGCAACGGCAACCGGGACCCGCGCGGGAGCGGGTGCGAACCACGCGGAAGCGTGAGCAGAGGGAAGCCGGCGATGCGTGAGCGACATGACGATCGATCCGGGCGGGCCCCCGGCATGGCCAGGCGCCGGTTTCTGGGCATCGGCGGGGCGCTCGGGTTGATGGCGGCCGGCGGTCTGACGGCCTCGGCCGCGCTGGCGCGGCGTCCGCCGGTCACCGGTGCCGAGCTGCGCAGCGCCGTACCGCTGCCGCCCGCGTTCCAGGTGCCTCTGCCGATTCCGTCCGCGCTGGCGCCGGTCAGCACCTCGGCCGGCGCCGACCGTTACGAGATCATCCAGCGTGAGGTGACCGCGGAGATCCTGCCCGGGGTCAGAACACCGCTGTGGACGTACGGAGGCACCTTCCCCGGGCCGACGATCGAGTCACGCCGCGGACGGCCGGTCACCGTGTCGCACCGCAACGAGCTGCCCGTGCCGACCGTCGTGCACCTGCACGGAGGGCGAACCCCGGCGGCTTCCGACGGGTACCCGACCGACCTCGTCCTGCCTGCGGGCCGGCCCGAGGCCGACCACGACATGCACGACATGCACGACATGCACGACATGCAGGGGATGGGGAGCGGTGTGCATGACCCGCGAGCGGTGCTGAGCAGGCTGACGCGGGCCTACACCTTCCCGCTGGACCAGCGGCCGGCACTGCTGTGGTACCACGACCACCGCATGGACTTCACCGCCCCCGCGATCTGGCGCGGCCTGGCCGGGCTGCACATCGTGCGCGACGACGCCGAAGAGGCGCTCGGCCTGCCCTCGGGCCGGCGCGAGCTGCCCCTCATGATCGCCGACCGGACGTTCGCCGCCGACGGCAGCCTGGACTATCCCGCGCTCGACCCCAGCCTGCGGGAACGGCCGGGCGTGCGTGAGCCGTACCTGGCCGGAGTCCTCGGTGACGTGATCCTGGTCAACGGCGCGCCGTGGCCCGTGCACGAGGTCGACGCGGCCCGCTACCGGCTGCGCATCCTGAACGCCTCCAACGCCCGCCACTACGAGCTCGAAGCGGTCACCGACGACGGGCACCGGCTCGATCTCGTCCAGATCGGCGCCGACCAGGGGCTGCTCGCGGCCCCGGTCACCCACCAGTCGCTGCCGATCGCGCCGGCCGAACGCTACGACGTGATCATCGACTTCGCGGGTGTCCCGGTCGGTGGCCGGGTCAGGATCCTCAACCGGCTGGGCGCCGGGCGAACCCGCGACGTCATGGCCTTCCGCATCGCACGCGAGGTCACCGACGACAGCCGCATCCCCCTTGTGCTGTCCACCGACCTGCCGGTGTGGCACCGGTCGGAGGCCGTCAGGGTGCGCGACTTCTCCTTTCGCGCCGGGCGCATGCGCGACGGTCACGGCTGGCTGATCGGCGGGCTGCCGTTCGACCCCGCCCGCTCCGACGTCACCACCCGCCTCGGCGACGTCGAGGTGTGGCGGATGGCCGCTGATGTCCACCATCCCGTCCACCTGCACCTGGTCGGGTTCCGGGTGCTCTCACGCGGCGGCCGGCCGCCGCTGCCCCACGACGCGGGCCTCAAGGACACCATCTCCTTGCGGCCGGGCGAATCGGCGGAGATCATCACCCGCTTCGACGGCTACCGCGGCCGTTACCTCTTCCACTGCCACAACGCCGAACATGAGGACATGGGAATGATGGCCAACCTGGAGATCATCTGACACCGCGCATGCGTATCCCGTCCGGCAGGCGCTCGACCACGGGCAGGACGTGACGGATCTGGCCTGCTGATCTCCCCGATGGCGAAGGCACGTCAGGCGGTGGGTCGTTTCGCGATGAGCTGGCGCGGCGGCGACGACCCTGCGACGGTTGAGGAGGTTCACGAGTGGCTCGCGCGGCCGCGGGTCGCGGCTGTGACCGCAGGCCGAGGTGCTGTACGGCCGGCTTCAGCCGAGGTTGCGGAAGACGCCTGAAGCTTTGCCGATCACTCCGGTGGCCAGGAGCGGGCCGCCGGGGACGGCCGACAGCGAGGTCAGTTCACCGCCGGACGGCACCCTGGTCCAGCGGCCGGAGGGGTCGCGGTGGGCGAGGGCGGAGTCGTCGCCGTTGATGTCGGTGGAGCCGAGAAACCAGTGGCCGCCTCTACCGTCGGGGACGGGCGGGAGGTCACGGACCATGCGTCCGGCCTTGGCGGAGGTGTCCTCGCTGCGCCAGCCGGAACCGGTCTGGGAGAGCAGGAACGACGACGCCCCGATCTCCCCGGTGACCCAGATGCCGGACGGGTCGGCGGTGATGGCGGTCAGCCGAGGGCCGGCCGGGTCGGGCGGGGAATCGTCGGACGGGGGCGGGGTCTTCGGCAGCGCCGAAGTCAGGTCGACTCGGGTCCATGCCTTGCCGTCGAAGTGGTGCACCCTGGGGGCGTCGATGTCGAGAGCCCAGATATCGGAGGCGGAGCGGGCGCTGACCCGCAGGGTGGAAAAGGAAATGCTCTGTTCCGACCAGGTGGCGCCGTTGTAGTGCCAGGCCTTGTGGTCGCCGAAAACCCACACGTCGTTGTCGGCGGCGACGACGAGGCTCCCGGCCGTAGCGGGCGGTTTCTGGACAATCGCCCAGGTGTGTCCGTCCCAGCGCACGGCGGAGGTGCCGCTCTCGTCGCTGACAAGAGTCCACACGTTGGAGGGGGAGGATGCGGCGACCGAGCCGATGTCGCCGCGCTTCACAGGGAAGTCGCTCTTCGTCCAGCGGTCGCCGTTCCAGTGGAAGGCCGTGGGGCGGTGCGGGCCGTCGACCACCGGGAGCCAGGCGCCGATGCCGAGGATGTCCCAGCCGAAGGCCCAGGCGTCGTGCTCGCCGGTGGCGACGACCTGTCCGTAGGTGACCGACGACTGCTTGGCCACCAGTTTCCAGCGGTCGTTGCCGTCATCCCAGAGGGCGGCCCACCAGAGCCAGAGGCCGGCGGCGGCTGCGGTCGCGGTCGCGGCCAGCTTCACGAACATGATCGAAGCGTATGACGGCGGCCAGAACGGCACATGAGTATAGGCACTCAGCTCGACGGGCGTAGGGCCCAGGCGCGTTCGACGGCCGGACATCTCGCCCGGGCCCCGCGATCGCCGTATAGAGACGTCTCCTCGATTTCTAGGATTGCCACGACACCACGTGCCTGCACAGGGCGGACGCTCCAAGTTGGCTTATCGGCCAAGAACAACAGCGCTCTGACGACATGTCGGCGATCATGATCACGGGATGATTGTTGTCAGATTGCTATGGGGCGCTCCTCCAGGGCGAGAAGAAATGACCCTAGGGTGGCCGAGGTGATCATGAATTGGTCGTTTCCACTGACAGCTGTCTTAGCTGGGTCGCTGCTGATACCGAGTCCCCGTGTGGCCCAGAACGTGTCGGCTCCGCGGTCTTTCGATCCGCTCAAGGCCGCCCTCCTCATGCCGAAGGACCTCGGGAGCGAGTTCAGCCTCCGGGGGTACCGCACTGAAGGTCTGCTGAATCCCGCCTTCGCTCATTCGAAAGCGTGCGGCAAGGCCTCCAAGCGCATCGCCGTGATTTATCGCACCAAGATCTCGACAGCTTTGGAGCGGAAGGAGCGGTGGGAGGGGATCAGCGAATACATCGTGAGCGGCCCCTCCGGCGAGACCTCCGCCTTGGAGCGCGCTGCCAGGAGCATGGTCCGTCATTGCCGCGAGATCACGGTCAAGACGGACGGCTCGAAAGACATCATTCGCAAGCTGTCGATCAGTCGGCTCGGCGATAGCACATATGGGGTCAAGTTTCGCAGCGGGTTCCCAGACAGCAATCTAGAGCGGGACTCCGAACTGGCGGCCGGCATGATGGTCGCCATCGATGTTGTAATCATTCGGGTGAAGAGCACTCTGATTGTGCTGGAGCACGATGGCAACGTAGGTGAATTCGACCCTGCGCTCACCAAGACCGCCGCCGAGACGGCTGTGACACGACTCCAGGAAATACGCAGGAGAGTAGGCAAAGATCATTAGCTGTCTGTTACCCGCGAGTCCTGACGTGCCTGCTCGATCAGCCGCTGACGTACGGCATCACGGATGTCCACAGTGAACATCGGGAGAACATATCACCCTTGCTCCATTGAACGCCGGCTTCGCTGTTTTGAGGTCTCGGTCCGGGTTCTTGGTGGCCGCATCGCATCGGCGTTCGGCGTGCAGACTGTCGAGCTACCACCGAAGCCGGCGAACGTCGTATATCACTGACGGCAGCGATGGCCGGGTCGGAATGCTGCGAAAAGGAAGCCGGCTCAGGCCAGGCGGGCGGCCTTGTGTCGACGCATGGCGCGGAAGAGACAGAGGCTGAAAGCGAGAACAAGCGCCGCATGGATGGCCACGCCGCTCCAACTGCCGGCGCCGATCGTGCCGCCGATGATGTTGGTGGCATCGACCGTGCCGAGCACGGCGTTCATGAAGACGTTGGCGAGGACCACTCCGACCGGTATGAGAGCGCTCATGCTCGCCGACCAGTTCAGGATCGCGATCGTGAGCAGAGTCGCTCCGATGGTGCGCGCCGCGAATATGTCGAAAGGTGTTAACGCATGGCCCAGGCCGGATGACGCGGCCTGCGGGACGAGCAGTGAGGCGGCGCCCAGGGCGCCGAGGTAGATTGCCACGATCCTGAGAAGCCAGCGGAGCGTCATAGGGCTGCGCCCGCGTCGGACCGGCTGGTGAATGAGTACGTCACGCCGGTCAGTCGCTCGGACTCCTCCCACAGCCGGCGCTGGGTGTCGACGTCATGTGACGCGGAACTCGATCGAGACGGCACGGGATGGCCCGATGCGTTCAGTAGCCGGCCGTTCGGGGCGTAGTAGTCGGCGCCCTGCACAGCCGGGTCGGTGGCGGCGCGCAGGGTCGCGAGCGCGCCGGCTGCAGCGGTCGGTTGGCCGATGAGCTTCCCGACGGCCGCGACACCGACGGCCATCGCGCCCCTGACATGGCGTTGGAGGCCGGTCGAGACGATACCGGGTTCGACCGCGACCGCGATGGGCTGGGCACTCGCCGCTCTGAGGCGTCGCTGGAGCTCATATGTGAACATGATGTTGGCGAGTTTCGACTGGCTGTAGGCGGTTGTCGGCTTGTAGCGGCGGCGTTGGAACTGCAGGTCGTCGATGTCGATGCGCCCCTGGCGGTGCGCCGAGCTGCTGACGGTCACAATGCGAGAGCCGGGCGTGGCGAGCAGCCGGTCGAGGAGGAGCCCGGTCAGGGCGAAGTGGCCCAGATGGTTGATTCCGATCTGGAGTTCGAACCCGTCCTCGGTGCGACCGAGTGGCGGCATCATCAGTCCCGCGTTGTTGATGAGCAGGTCCAGCCGAGCGTGGCGCGACCGCAGCTCTTCCGCGGCGCGGCGGATCGAGGCGAGCGAGCCCAGGTCGAGGTCGACCGTGGTGACGTTCCCGCCAGGCAGGGTGGTCGCCGCGGCCGTGGCCTTGCCGCGGTCGCGGCAGGCCAGCACGACCGAAGCTCCGCGGGCTGCGAACACCCTGGCCGTTTCGAGACCGATGCCGCTGTTGGCGCCGGTGATCACGACGGTGCGCCCATGCTGGTCATCGACGTCGGCGGTGGTCCATGCAGCCATGGTGCTCTCCCCTGATCGCCTATAATCGGGACTGCCGTCCCGGATAGAGCGAATATACGGGATGGCCATCCCGGTTGTATAGATGGAGGTGAAGTCCGATGACGGGCAAGCCTGTGCGGGCACCGCGCGCCGATGCCCGCCGCAATCGGACGTCGGTGCTGCGGGCGGCGGCGGAGATGTTCGCGACCGAAGGGCTTTCCGTGCCGGTACACGAGATCGCGCGACGTGCGGGGGTGGGCACCGGCACCGTGAGCCGCCACTTTCCCACCAAGGAGGCGCTGTTCGCGGCGGTCCTGCTTGATCGCATGGCGTTGCTCACCGCTCGGGCGGACGTCCTTACGGCGACCGAGGATCCGGGGACGGCGTTCTTCACCTTTTTCGCCGCGCTCGTCCACGAGGGCGCCGACCACCGCGGGTTGGCGGAGTCGCTGGCCGGTGTCGGATTCGACATCGAGTCGGCTGCCATCGACGCCGGAAGCGACGTGTCAGGTCGGCTGCACGCCATGCTGAAGGCCGCCCAACGGGCAGGCGCGGTACGGGGCGGCATCACCTTCGCCGACGTGAAAGCGTTGATGAGCGGCTGCCTTGCGCGGGAAGTCGCCCCAGGCGACGCCGGCGCACGCGACCGCGTTATCACCGTCGTCTGCGACGGTCTTCGTACCAGGTGAAGTGCGGCCGCTGCCTGCTGGGGTTGTCGTACCTGCCTGCTTTGATTCTCGCGAGACAGGCTCCGAACGTGAGATGAGGTCTGCGTGGCTGAATGCCTGAAGAGCCTCGTAGAAGAAGTCGACGATCTCTATGGGCACATCGACATCGTGGACGGGGACAGCGGCGACGCCCTGGCCGCGTCACTCCCTGCAGAAGCTCGGGAGGAATACTGGTGGGATCGAGACAGATAATGAATTCCTCCTCCGCTGCGCCAGCAGAGAGAGCAGGTCCTACGTACGGCTCGAATTGTGGAGCGGCCCGCCCCCGTCCGTCGATGCCTCCTGGAGCCGCTCGTGGAGTGGTCGGATGCGCGTGCCCTCCGGCAAGGTGCGGGCTCGCGAGAACTTCGAGGGGCCCGACGACCATCAGACGTTCGAGCTGGGACCGGTGGATGCCGACTGGTCGGTCGAGGTGCACGCGAAGACGCTGAACAACAACCTTGATGCGGACTTAAGGGGGACGCCGCAATCCGGATTCCCCCCGGCACCGACCACACAGCACGAGATCGGTACCGGGGGGCGTGAGTGCTGTACCGCAGCTCCGCGGTTACGTCGAGATGACCGTTAGACGGGCGTGCGCGACCACTGCTGGTTGGTGCCGGTGTTGCACGCATACTGCTTGATGATCACGCCATCGGCGGTCGACGCGGCCGGTACGTCCACGCATTTGCCGCTGTGCCGTGCCCGGAGCTGGAAGTAGCCGCCGTTGGCGACCATCTGGAACTGCTGGTTGGTGCCGGTGCCACAGGTGTACTGGATGAGTTCGGCGCCGTCGGCGGTCGAGGCGCCCGTCACGTCCAGGCACTTTCCGCTGTGGCGGCTGACAATGCGCCAGTAGCCGCTGCCGGCGTCCTGGAACTGCCACTGCTGCCAGGCGTTGCCGCTGTAGGTGTACTGGTCGATGCGCGCGCTGTTACTGGTGCTCGCTTGCTGGACGTCCATGGTCTTGCCGCTGTGGCGCACGTCGATCCTGTAGTACGTCGCCGGGTCTGGCGTAGGCGTAGGGGTCGGGGTCGGCGTGGGGGTGGGGGTGGAGCTGCCGATGGTGTCGCCCCAGGCATACCGGATCCGGTCGGCGCCGGAGGTGTTGCGGATGGTCAAGTTGAGATCGGTGCCGCTGCCACTCACGGCGTACATCGAGTACCAGTCGTAGCCGATGGTGCCCGGCTTGCCGCCGAGGGCGGGCCAGTAGGTGCCGCCCATCTGGTTGTCCCGCATGACCTGGGCCATGGCGCGGATGTAGCGCACGAAGTTGTCGGTGCTGTTCGCATCCGCGTAGTTGAGCCCGGTGGACATCGGCGCGCCGAACTCGGTCGCGACCGCGCGGGAGGCGCAGTTGCCCAGACGCGTCTGAATGTGGCTTCGGAAGGCGTCGTAGGTCATCGCGCCGTAGAAGAAGGCGTAGTAGTGGAAGGACAGCAGCGTCGAGTTGAAGCGGCTGTCGTTGCAGATGTCCCGCAGGTCCTGGCTGAAGCCGGTGCCGCCGATGAGCACCCGGCCGGGCGCCGCCGAGGGGTGAGCGCTGAGCCAGTTCGCTGCGACGTTGCGCCAGTCCGCCGACGAGTAGCCGTGCGGCTCGTTCATCGGCTCGAAGTAGACATTGCTGTTCGAGCCGTACGTGTTGATCACGGTGGACCACATCGCATTCCACGCGGTCAGGTTCGTGATCCTGCCGCCGGAGGCGGACCCGTCCTCCCAGTAGGCCAGGATGACCTTGAATCCACGCTCGGTGGCGGCGTCAATGGCGCCGCGGTAGGCGTTCCACCAGGTCGTGTTGGACACAGTGGGACCGTTGATGGGCAGCCGGACGGTGTTGACCCCCATGGTGGAGGCCATGTCGTCGTAGAGGGCGTTGGCCTTGGCCCGTACTGTCGCGTTGCTGTCGGACTGGCTCAGGCCCTGCACGACGAGCGGGCCGGTGCTGAAGTTGTCACCCAGCACGGCCCAGTTCATGCCTCGGAACTGGCTGGTGGCGGCATTGGCCGACGGCGCGAGGACGAGACCCGCCACTGCGGTGAGCGCGGTCACCGCAAGGGCGATCAGCGACCGGCGCAACGGCCGGGTGCTCCGCGATGGTTCTGATGAGTAACCATCAGACGCCATGATCAGTGCCATGAAATTTCCAATCACTAGATCTGAAGTCCGGGGTCAAACGCTCACTTGAAGACATCGTGTTGCTGACGTACGTCCGGGCCGCATGGTGCTGTTCCAACAGCAGGATCGGCGGCAATGGGAAATCGCCACGAAGCGACGGCGGTGATGACATGGGTCGGCCGCATCGTTGCACACAGAGGATTGGCAGGTGGGACGCCCTTTTAGGCGTCACACTGCGCCACCAGGACGCGTACGCCGCTACGCGGATATCGGCCCGGGCCGGCGGGAGGGGTGCCGCGTGGACGGTGCGGGCGCCAATGACGGGGATGGCCCCGGCGACGGTTCAGCTGGGCGGACTGCATCAGAGCTCCAACGAATGTTATCGCTAACATTTATAGGGCAGGTTACGTCGCATGGCAGGGCGGTAGGTGCGTATCGCCGGGGTGTCGCGCGCATCCTGCATCCGCGATGGACGTAAAGGTTACATCGGCGTTACAACAGTGTGATCGATCACAACTGTGCGGTCAATACCTGATACCACGCGCCTGGTTTCGGCGGCTTGAGGCGGATGGCGGCGAACTGTATGCCCCGCGAGCAGGCTGATTCGCACGCGCTCTGCCGTGGTGTCCACAATGGATGGCAGCGCTAACACAACGGACCATCCTGATGCGTCTGAATCCGGTGCGGAAGCGAGTGTGCGCGGGGTGCAGTCGTCAAGCCCTGACCGCAGGCGATGACTATCTCCCGTGCGGCACATAACCCCGCGAAACCTGACCGTAGAACGCCCACCATCTGCGTTGATCTGGCGCCAAAGATCATCGGTGCATATTCCGTGAACAGCGATTCAGGGCTGCTCTCGGTGGCCTAGTGGTCAGGATCGTCGGCGCCGTACAAGCGCGTCACCGAGGCCCGGAAATGCCTGGCCGCCTCCCGGGCGTCCAAGCGGCCGGCGCGGATGTGACGGTCGGCGGCGTGGCCGAGCGCGATCGTCGCGGCGACCAACCAGCCGGTCTCCAGATCGGTGGCGAACTCGCCGCTGTCGCGGCCGCGACGGATCAGGCTCTCCAAGCGCTCCTCGACCAGCAGGTGATGCGACTCGTCTTCCTCCTGGGTGGCATCCCCATGACCGACTGCCGCCTGCTCGGTCAGCAGTGTTCCGGCTGCGGTGAGAAAGCGGCCGAGAGCTTCTGTGGGGGTACCTGTCTCGAGATCGGCGGCGTCCAGCACGGCGAACGCACGGCGGTTCAGCTCGTCACGCACCGCCGCAAGGAGCGCCTCGCGAGTGCCGAAGTGGACATACGCGGTCTGCCGCGTCACGCCGGCGCCGGATGCGATCTCCGCCATGCTCGCCTCCGGGTGCTGGGCGAGCACTCGGATCGCCGCCGACACCAGTGCGTCACGGTTGCGGGCGACCTCCACCCGCTGACGCCGCCGCCTTATCTCTGACACGGTTGACAATTATAACGACAACGCTAATGCTGACAACCATGTCAGAGATAACTGAGCAGGCGGCACGCCGTCTCCTGATCGACTACACCCGTGACATGGCCCTTTCCGACGAAGACCCCGAGCGGATCGTGGACCGCACCATGACCGCCGACGCGGTCTGGGTAACCGACGGCACAACGCTCACCCGCGACCAATTGGTCCGCCATGCGGCCCCGGCCCGCAAGAACGTCACCTCCATCGAGATGCGCATCGACGACCTCTTCGTCAACGGCCATGAGTTCGCCGCACGCTGTTGCCTCACAACGGAGCACCGTAAGCGCGGGCGCGTGGTGATCGATTGGATCCTGATCGGCGACGTCGCCGACGACGGCCGGGTGCGACGTATCCACCAGCTCGGTCGTACCGCGTAGTACTCCCATGTGGGTGACCGGTGGCCGATGGTGCGCCGGGTCGGAAGGGCTGTGGCCGGCCAGCCGGCCGAGCCGGGGCCGAAACAGATGAACCATCGCCCACCGGTTGATCATGTCGACCATCATCCAAGACCGCAGTGTGAGATCAGGACTCCGCGCCTGCGGTCCGGACGCCTGCGAGTCCCGCTCCGCGTGGGGGAGCCGGGCTCGCGAGGTTCGTCAGCGGACCTCAGCGGCTTGGCCGGCCCAGGTGGCATACAGAAGCTCGCCGAGCTGCCCGAAGAGCTCCAGCGCGAGGTGTTCACGGCCTTCCGCCTGGAGATTCTCTATGACGCCCGCCTTGGAGTGGCGTTGATCCGAATCACCCTGCACCACGAGACGATCAAAGGAGTCGCGGCGATGGCAGAAGAACTTCGCGGAAACGAACCCAGGCGCCTGCCAGAGGCAGGCGCCTGTGCCGAAGATTTGGTGAGTGCCCCCGGCGAGGGACCCAGGAGTAGGGAAACTGGAGGCACCCCCTCTGAACTGGTGGTTCGCGCTCGACAACTCATGATTGAGGCAGTCAGACCCCTTCCACAGCGCCGTGTCCGTACCCCCCGAGCCGGGGCGGAGGGATGAACGCGATGCCTTCATCCCCCAACCGCTGGATCCGGCGGACGTCGACAGGCAGCGTGCTGCTGGTGGCTCTGATCGCCGCGGTCGTCTCGTTCCGGCACATGCATGAGCTGGCACTTGCTCACGGAGGGAGCGCGCTGACCGCTGCACTTAGAAGTCCTAACAAAATGATCTAGGAATAAGGTTGATCCCCCGTAGGTTGATCACCGCCGTGAGGAAGGGCGAGCAGCCACGGTGGATCGTGCCCGACGAGTTATGGGCGCGGATCGAGTCCGTCGGGCGGCCTTCATCACAGCGGTACAACGATTGGTGACGACGCCGGTATTGCGCTGTCGGATGGTCGAACGCAAGCGTCCTGCAAGCCGAACTCAACCACTCCCACCGACTCTTGATCAGCCGCGGCTGACAAGGCCATTCTGAACCGTACGGCTGGGACGATGGACAAACCAACGCAAGAGGTAGCGGGCGTGAGCGATTACTTGCAGGTGCAGGGCCACGGGGGACACACACTGGTAGCTTCCGGGAACACGATGACCATCGATGGCAAGGACACCTACGACCTCACGGCCGTCAAAGCGGTGGCTTACCAGGTCGTACAGAATCACCTCAACGGAGCCTACCAGGGAACCGACTTCAAGATCCAACTAAAACAGGACAAACGCACCCGCATATTCTTTTTGACCACCAACCATCGAGACGAGAACATCGACCAGTACCGCACGTGGTGGCTCCAGCTTGTCGAGCGCATCGAAGCCATCGCGGTCCCCCGATTGGTAGACGAGGTCGTGGCCGCCGTGCGGGCCGGTCAGACGGTGCCGATTGGACCCGCCGGCGCCAGGGTCGTGCTGAGCCTTGAGGGCGTGAAGAAAGGCGGCCTATTCAGCAAGCCGGTGCCATGGAGCCAGGTGACAGGCACCACCCGCGACGGCCGTACGGTAGATGTTCTGGGCAGCAAGGCGCCAGGCGGCGCACCGGTAGTCATCGGCCAGGTTCTAACGTCGGAATGGAACAGTCCCGTTCTGCCGTACGTGGTCAGCCATCTGAAGGGCTGACCAGCTCAGGACCGGGGAGCGGCACCTTGGTTTGCGACGGCGCAGGCTTATGCAGGCACAAGTCCGGGGCACCAGGACATCGAGAGGCCCGGCCGGAAAGGAAGACCCGGCCTCTCGGTCGGCCATTCGTCAGTCCAAAGTGAAGACGATCTTGCCACCGGTGTCGCCGGTCGCCGCGGCGGCGTGCGCCTTGGCCGCGTCGGCCAGCGGGAGTCTGGCAGCAGGCCCGCCGGGTGGCCTTCACGGTGGAGCAGGCGGTCTCACCGCTGGCGGCGCGGCCGTACGACCTGCGGCATGCCGCCGTCTCGCTGTGGCTGAACGCCGGAGTCCCGGCTACCGAGGTGGCTGAGCGTGCCGGCCACAGCGTTGACGTGCTGCTGCGGTTTACGCCAAGTGCATCGAAGGGCAGCAGGCGCGGGCCAACGGCAAGATCTCTGAAACGCTCGACGAATGATTCACAACTTTGCGCACCACGGCCCCGGAGCATCCCGGGGCCTTCTGTGTTCCCGGGGTGACCTGCGGAGACGTTGTCGGGACTGGTTCGCGCATGGTTCGCGATCATTGACCTACGACTGCATATGGCGGCACTTCGTTGCATGTGATCGCTAAGAGGAGCCGCGCTGAGCCCCAGGTCAGAGGCTAGGCGGCTGGTCAGAAGAGTGCCCCCGGCAGGATTCGAACCTGCGGCACCCGCTTTAGGAGAGCGGTGCTCTATCCCCTGAGCTACGGAGGCTGGTTGTGTGCCCTGTAAGCCTAGCGAAAGGTTGGGCCACCTCGCGCCTCCGGCGGCGGTGTCGGGTGAAGCCCGGCGGTCATCCGCAGGCTCACATGCGGTAAAGGCGTGGCAAGCGGGCGCGTCCGGGCTTGTGGCGGTGGCTACCTTGGCTGCTCGTGACCGTAACGCGACGCGGACGTGTCCGGGGGCTGCGTCCCCTGGTGCTGGTGGCGGCGCTGATCGCGCCCGCGATCCTGGGCTCCGGCCTGCTGGTGGCGGACGTCTCCGGCTACGACACCATGGCCAACCGTACGAACTACCGCGAATCCTCACGTCCCCCCGTAGCCGCTGGTGCCCCACCGGTGAAGGGTGAGAGCGGCACACGAACGGCGGTCGTCCATCAGCGGTTCCTTGACCCGACCATCGTGCCTGAGCCATTCGGGCCGGCCCGGGTCTACGAAGGCGCGGTACGGCTCTCAGTGCCCCTTGCCGCCCCTCATGTCATGATTCCCAGCCGTCCGAAGGCGGTGCCCAAGACCAAGCCGCACCGGCCCAAGGAGGAGGCCACCTGCTCCCCTGAATGGCGGGACACCTGGCTCTGGGAGCTCTGCCAGGAGCAGGGTGGCCACGTCTGAACGCGGGGCGCTCCGCTGAAATACCCCAGACCGGGAGATAGCACATATGCCAACTCAGGCCCGGACATGGTTGACCCTGTAGTAACGTGCGTCCCTGACTGAGGTCACGAGTTCGCAAACGGAGGAGTCGATCGTGCCATCCCCTCGATCAGTGGGTCTGATCGCGGTCGTCACGGTGATGACTTCCCTCGTCGGCCCAGGCGCGTACGGGAGGGCCGACGCCTCCACCATCCCGGCGATCACCTCAGCCAAGGCAATTGCCGCAGCCGAAGCGACCACCACCGCTCAAGCCGGCGCCACCGCCCAAGCAAGCACCTCGGCCAAGACCATCTCCGCGAAGAACCCGTCACTCACCGAGCTGCGGCGTCAGGCTCAGCTGGCGTACAAGGGCATCGAGGACGCGACGAAGACCCTGGAGGCGCGGCAGAAGCAGTTCGAGGCCTCGCAGAAGCAGCTCGCGACGACGCTGACGAAGCTCCAGACGGCGACGAGGCAGCTCAACAAGATGCGCAAGCCGCTCTCCGACCTGGTGTCCTCCCTATATCAGGACCCTTCGATGAGCGGAATCAGCCCGTTCCTGTCCGGCACGAATGGTGCGGTGACGCTGCGGTCGATGAGCGATCTCGACTACATGGTCGCCGGCCGCAACGCCGTACTCGGGGACGCGGTGAAGCTTCTGCAGGGCCAGGAACGGCTGGCCGCCCAGGCCCAGGAGCTCCGGGCGGCCAACCTGCTGCAGGAGGCCCAGCTCAACCTCCAGGTCGACACGCTCCGCAAGCAGTCGGCCAAGCTCGTCAAGACGCTCACGCAGTCGCTCGTCAAGCTCGGCGTGAAGATCAACCAGGGCAACCGCGGCGCCGGCGCGTGCGACCCCACCCGGGTGAGCCTCGCCGGGCAGTACCCCAACGGGCTGCTGCCGACGAGCATCCTGTGCCCCCTCCCGCAGCGCGGCGAGGAGCTGCGGGCCGACGCGGCGATCGCCTTCGCGGACCTCAACATCGCCTACCAGCGGCGCTTCGGCCGGCCGATCTGCGTGTCGGACAGCTACCGCAGCCTCGGCGAGCAGCAGGCCGTCTACTACCAGCGCCCGGGGCTCGCCGCGACCCCCGGCAAGAGCAACCACGGGCTGGGGCTGGCCGTCGACCTGTGCGGCGGGGTGCAGATCTTCCGGAGCGTGCAGTTCACCTGGCTGGAGACGAACGGCAAGCGGTACGGCTGGATCCACCCCGACTGGGCCTACCACAGCCCCTTCGAGCCGTGGCACTGGGAATACGACCCGAAGGTCGGCAACCTGCTCTAGCGCCTCGCCATCGAAGACCCCGTACGGCACGGCCTATCGGGGATGGATGGCGACGGACAGCCGTCCCTGCGCCTGGGCCTGAGCGAGCTGGGCCGCCTGGCTCGACGTGGTCGCCAGGACGAGCAGCGCACCTTCGTCGGCCTCCCCGGGAAGCCGCGTCATCACCCGCACCTGCTGGGCCACCGTGAACGCCCGATCCTCGAACGCCGCCAGCACATCCACGACGTCGCCCGCGGACAGCAGTGTGGCGGCTCCGGGATCGGCGATCCGGACGGGGGTCGCGACCATCCCCGGCCCTTGGGCGGCGAGCGCCCCCTGGGTGAGCAGCCGGGCGTCGGTCAGCGGCTCGCCCCGGCGAACCGGCCCCACCAGGACTCGTCCCGCCGGCATCTGTCCAGAGGGCACCTGTGCGGACACACGGTCGACGCCTGAAGAACCGGGCCGCAACGCCCCGTCGGGCACCGCGTCGGGCGGCAGCCGTACGACCATGAGGTCGGAGGCGGACAGCCGGCCCCCGGCCAGGTCGCGGGCGGCGGCGAAGACCTCGACGCCGCGCGGCGGCCGGATGGACTGCAGCACGCACACCACGGCGAGCCCGGCGAGGACCGCGGCGATCGGGCGGCGGCGGCGTGCGAGAAGCAGGCTCACGGCACGCATGGCGGCTACGGGAGTTCGAAGGGGAGCTTGATGCCGTCGAGGGCGTCGCCGCACGGGCAGGTCCGCTCGCTCGGCAGGGCCTCCACGACCTCGCCGACCAGGCTGCGCATCTTCTCCACGTTGGCCGCGAAGAACGCCAGGACCTCCTCGTGCGTCACCCCCTCGCCCGCCTCCACGCCCGCGTCGTGGTCGGTGACGAGGCAGAGCGAGGTGTAGCAAAGGGCCAGCTCACGGGCGAGCACCGCCTCCGGGTGGCCGGTCATCCCGATGATCGACCAGCCGGCGCTCGCGTACCATCGCGACTCGGCCCGGGTGGAGAACCGGGGGCCCTCCACCACGACGAGCGTGCCTCCGTCGACCGTGTCCCAGCCGGTCTCGCGGGCCCGCGAGACGGCCGCCGCACGGCCCGACGGGCAGTACGGATCGGCGAACGACACATGGACGGCGCCGCCCGCGTCGTAGAAGGTCTGCACCCGCCCGGACGTGCGATCCACGAGCTGGTCGGGGATGACGAGCGCGCCGGGGCCGTACTCCCGCCGGAGCGATCCCACGGCGCTGGGCGCGAGAACCTGCCGGACGCCGAGGGAGCGCAGCGCCCACATGTTGGCCCGGTAGGGGATGCGGTGCGGAGGGTGCACATGACCGCGCCCGTGCCGGGGGACGAACGCCACGGACCGGTCCCCGATCCGTCCCAGCGTGATCTTGTCGCTCGGCGGCCCGTACGGCGTGGCGACGCTGATCTCCTCGGCGTCCTCCAGCAGCGAGTAGAACCCCGACCCGCCGATGACCCCGATCTCTACGCGATTGACCATGCGGCCGACCCTAGCGAACGCCGGCCACCCTCATCGCACCCCTGTGGACAACTCCGTGGAGGTACGGATCAGGCGGCGGCGGTCGTGCCAGAGGAGCCTGACGAGGAGGAGGCGGATCCGGACGTGGAGGCCGCGGCGGGCTCCTTCTTCGACGAGGCGGAGTCCCCCGAGGACTTCCCCGAGTCGCCCGACGACTTCGCGCCGTCGCTCGACGGCTTCTTGCTGTCGCTCGAGGCCGCCGTGGTCGTGGACGAGCTCGACGAGCGGCTGTCGGTGCGGTAGAAGCCGGAGCCCTTGAACACGATGCCAACGGCGGAGAAGACCTTGCGCAGCCGGCCCTCGCAGACCGGGCACTCCGTGAGCGGGTCGTCCGAGAACTTCTGGACGGCCTCCAGCTGCTCACCGCAAGCGGTACAGGCGTACTGGTAGGTGGGCACGCGCTCCTCCTGGAACTGGCACTCGACCGGGTCGATTGCTAATGGTAGGCAACCTAGGAGCCCAAACGCCACTCCGGCCCGCTTTATTGCCCCTGTCCGTCCGTTTCCCCCTGTCCCGCCGGAGTAGGACCCCCGCAAATCGATCAGCCGCCGCCCTCGCCGTACCAGCCGGCCAGCTTGCCCCGGCGGCTCACGGCGCGCAGGCGGCGCTCGACGGTCTCCCGCTGGGCGGCCGTGGTGACGACGAGGAGCTGGTCTTCGGCCATCAACCGTGTCGTCCCCGCGGGAACGAACGAGCGGCCCCCCCGGACGACCATCGTGACCATGGTGTTCTCCGGCAGCCGCAGCTCGAAGATCTCCACGCCGTGCAGCTGCGAGCCGTGCGGGATGCGTACCTGCAGCAGGTCGGCGTGCAGCTCCTCCAGCGGCGCCGCCTCGACGTCGAGGTCACGCGCCTCGCCCTCCGCGGTCAGCCCGAGCCGGCGCGCGAGGTACGGCAACGTGGGCCCCTGCAGGATCGTGAACACGATGACGATGATGAAGACGTCGTTGAACAGGCCCTTGGCGCCGGGTATCCCGGCCGCCCAGGGGATCGTGGCGAGCACGATCGGCACCGCTCCGCGCAGCCCCGCCCATGACAGGAACACCTGCTCCCGCCACGAGACCGCGCCGATCCGCAGGAGCCGTACGATCACGGCCGAGATCATGACCGACGCCGGCCGGGCGAGCAGGACGAGCACCAGCCCGGAGACCAGCGCCTGGACCAGCACGCCGGGCAGCTCGGCGGGGCTGGCGAGCATGCCGAGCATGACGAACAGGCCGATCTGCGCGAGCCAGGCCGCGCCCTCGGCGAAGCCCCTGGTCGCGGCCCGGTGAGGCATCCGGGCGTTGCCGAGGATCAGCGTCGCGACGTAGACGGCGAGGAAGCCGCTGCCGTGCAGCAGGGCCGCGCCGCTGTAGGCGAAGAGCGCCAGCGCCAGAACGGCGATGGGGTAGAGGCCGGAGGCGGGCAGGGCGACCCGGCGCAGCGCGTACACCCCGGCCGGCCCCACCGCGATGCCGATGCCCGCGCCGATGACCAGCTCGATGAGGGTCTCAAGCAGCGTGCCGCCCAGCGTGGGCGTCAGACCGGGGAGCTCGCTGAGCATCACCACGACGATGACCGTCGGCGCGTCGTTGAAGCCCGACTCGGCCTCCAGGATCCCGGCCAGCCGGGGAGGCAGCGGCAGCCGCCGCAGCACGGAGAACACGGCGGCGGCGTCGGTCGAGGCGAGCACCGCGCCCAGCAGCATCGCCGTCCGCCAGTCCAGGCCCAGCAGGCCGTGTACGGCCGCGGCCAGCACGACGATGCTCACGGCGATGCCCGCCGTTGCGAGGACCAGCGCGGCGGGCACGGCGTCGCGGACGTGGTTCCAGTTGGTGGTCAGGCCGCCCTCGGCGAGGATGACGGCGAGCGCGACGAGGCCGAGTTGCTGTGCGAGCTGGGCGTTCTCGAAGTGAATGCCGCCGATGCCGGACTCACCGAGCAGCAGGCCGAGGCCGAGGTAGATCAGCAGACTGGGGAGGCCGGTGCGATGGGCGATCCGAACGGACGCGATGGCCGCGATGACGACGGCGGCGGACAGGAGTAGCCAGACGTTCAGACGTACCCGCTCCCTTCACCGCGCTTTCAGCAATCTTGTCACAAATGCACCAAGCGAACGATGCCGCTGGGCAGGGCCGCGAAGCGTACGCGCTGGTCATGGGCCTCCGCCGGCACGCCTTCGATCAGCTCGCCCTCGTGGAGGAGCGCGACCGTCGGCACGTTCGGCCCGACGCGGGCGAGCGCCCGGTCGTAGAAGCCCTTGCCCCGGCCGAGCCGTATCCCTGTCGACCTGTCGGCGGCGAGGGCGGGCACCAGGACAAGCGCGGCCGTGCGGATCGCGTTCACCCCCCGCCGGGTGTCCACCGGCTCAAGCATGCCGTTGGGCCCCGGGGCCAGCGAGTCAGGCCCGTCGTACACCGCCCAGTCGAGGTCGCCGTCCGGCCGCTGCACGGGGAGGATCACAGTCGCGCCGTGTTTCCACAGCGCGAAGACGAGCCCCTGGGTCGAGGGCTCGCTGCCTACGGACCAGTAGCAGGCCACCAGCCCCGCCATCTGCACCCACGGCTGGTCCAGCAGCAGCTCGCGGATGGTGGCCGACGACTCTCGCAGGGTCCCGGAGTCCAGCCGTGAGCGGGCTTCCAAGATCCGCCGGCGCAGGTGTGTCTTGTCCACAGGCCGCTCCGTGTCCACAGGCCGCTCCGTTACTGTTCAACCATGGCTGACTTCGCTCCCGTGACCAAAGCCGTGGTGCCCGCCGCCGGCCTCGGCACCAGGTTCCTGCCCGCGACGAAGGCGACTCCGAAGGAGATGCTGCCGATCGTCGACAAACCGGCCATCCAGTATGTGGTCGAGGAGGCGGTGTCCGCCGGGTTGCTCGACGTCCTCATGGTGACCGGCCGCAACAAGCGCTCCATCGAGGATCACTTCGACGTAGCGTACGAGCTGGAGGACGCGCTCCGCGCCAAGGGGGACGAGAAGCGGCTGTCCCAGGTCAAGGAGCCGGTTGACCTGGCCACCATGCACTACGTGCGGCAGGGGGCGCCGAAGGGGCTCGGCCACGCGGTCCTGTGCGCGAAGCAGCACGTCGGGGACGAGCCGTTCGCGTGCCTGCTCGGCGACGACATCATCGACCCGCGCGACGCGCTGCTCAAGCGGATGATCGACGTGCGCGCGACGTACGGCGGCAGCGTGATCGCGCTGATGGAGGTGCCGCGCGAGCACGTCTCCCTGTACGGCGCCGCCGCGATCCAGCCGACCGATGAGGACGACGTCGTCCGCGTCACCGACCTCGTGGAGAAGCCGCCGGCCGACGAGGCCCCCTCGAACTGGGCGATCATCGGCCGTTACGTGATAGACCCCGCGGTGTTCTCCGTGCTGGAGAACACGGCGCCGGGACGCGGCGGCGAGATCCAGCTCACCGACGCCCTGCGCACCCTGGCCGCGTCCGGGCCGGACGAGGGCGGCCCGGTCCACGGCGTCCTGTTCCGTGGCCGCCGCTACGACACGGGCAACAAGCTCGAATACCTCCAGACCGTCGTGCAGTTCGCGGCCAACCGCGAGGATCTCGCCCCGGAGTTCCTGCCGTGGCTGCGCGAATTCCTCGACCGGACCGGGGCCTGATGCGATGAAGCCCGTTGACCGGCACCTGGCCGACATCCTCGCCGCGGTGCGGCCGCTCACCCCGTTCGAGGTGGAGCTCGAGGCGGCACTCGGCGCGGTGCTGGCCGAGGACGTGGCCTCGCCCGTGCCGCTGCCGCCGTTCGACAACTCGGCCATGGACGGATACGCCGTACGCGCCGGCGACGTGGCCGCGGCTCCCGTCACGCTGCCGGTGATCGGGGACGTGGCGGCGGGGGACGGCAGGCTGCTCGCCATCGGCCCTGGGCTGGTCACGCGCATCATGACCGGCGCGCCGCTGCCCGCCGGGGCCGACGCCGTCGTGCCGGTCGAATGGACGGACGGCGGCACCGTCCACGTCCGGATCGACCGCCCTGCGGCGCTCGGCAACGCGATCCGCCGGGCCGGGGAGGACGTGAACGCCGGCGACGTCGTGCTCCGTGAAGGCACCCGGATCGGCGCCGCCCAGCTGGGCATCCTGGCCGGCGTCGGCCGGCGCCGCGTGCGCGTACGGCCACGGCCGCGCGTCGTGGTGCTGTCGACCGGTGCCGAGCTCGCCGAGCCGGGCACTCCGCTCGGGCCGGGACGAATCTGGGAGTCCAACAGCTTCATGCTGGCCGCTGCCGTGCGGGAGGCGGGCGGTGAGGGGTTCCGCGCCGGAGCGGTCACCGACGACCCCAAGGAGTTCCTCGACATGCTGGAGGCCCAGCTCCTCCGGGCGGACGCCGTGATCACCAGTGGCGGGGTGTCCATGGGTGCGTACGAGCCGGTCAAGGAGGCTCTGGGCCCCCTCGGCACGGTCGCGTTCGAGAAGGTCGCCATGCAGCCGGGCATGCCGCAGGGCTTCGGGACGGTCGGCCCGGACTCCGTGCCGATCTTCACGCTGCCGGGCAACCCGGTGTCGTCGTTCGTGTCGTTCGTGCTGTTCGTCAAGCCGGCCCTGCGCAAGATGCAGGGGCTGCCCGCCGGGCCGCAGGCCACCGTCCGGGCGACCACGGCCGCATCGCTTCGATCGCCCTCGGGCAGGCGGTCGTACCTGCGCGCCGTCCTGGACGGCGGCACCGTCGCGCCCGTGCGCGGGCAGGGCTCGCACCAGCTCGCGGCCCTGGCGGCGGCGAACGCGCTGATCGTGGTCCCCGAGGACGTCACCGAGCTGCCCGAGGGGGCCGAGGTGGAGGTGATCTCGCTGTGAAGCTGACCCACATCGACGAGTCGGGCGCCGCGCGCATGGTCGACGTGTCGGGTAAGGACGTCAGTGCCCGTACGGCCACGGCGACCGGCCGCGTCCTGCTGTCGCCCGAGGCCGTGGCCGTGCTGCGCTCCGGCGACGTCCCGAAGGGGGACGCCCTCGGCGTGGCGAGGATCGCGGGGATCATGGGCGCCAAACGCACCCCCGACCTGGTGCCGCTCTGCCACCCGATCGCCCTGCACGGTGTGAAGGTGGAGCTGTCCGTGGTCGACGAGGGGGTGGAGATCTCCGCCCGGGTCCGTACGGCGGACCGCACGGGTGTGGAGATGGAGGCGCTGACCGCGGTGACGGTGGCCGCGCTCGCCCTCATCGACATGATCAAGGCGGTGGACCCCGCGGCCGTCATCACCGACGTGAGGGTCGAGGAGAAGACCGGCGGCAAGACCGGCCACTGGAGCCGGGGCTGAGCCGCCGGAGCGGACTGAGAGGAGCGCGCGGGTGCGGGCTTTGGTGATCACCGTCTCCAACAGGGCGTCCGCGGGGGTCTACGAGGACCGCTCCGGGCCGCTGCTGGCCGGCCTGTTGTCCGAGGCCGGATGTGACCAGGTCGACGGCCCGAGGGTCGTGCCGGACGGCGAGCCGGTGGAGGCGGCGCTGCGCGCGGGAGTCGCCGGGGGATACGAGGTCATCGTCACCACGGGCGGCACCGGCGTCACCCCTCTCGACCTGACGCCGGAGATGACCCGCCGCGTCATCGAGCGGGAGATCCCCGGCATCGCCGAGGCCGTCCGCCAGGTCAACAGGGAGAAGGTGCCGACCTCGATCCTGTCCCGCGGGCTCGCCGGGCAGGCGGGCTCCACGTTGATCGTGAACCTTCCCGGATCGTCGGGGGGAGTCAGGGACGGCATGGCCGTGCTGGCGCCCATCCTGGGGCACGTCGTGGACCAGATCCACGGCGGCGACCACGCGGGCTGACCCATGCGGGTGCGATGCGGCCCCACGTGGCGCGTTGACCGTCTTCCGGTGGATGATTGACGGATGGATCGACTACGTGGCTGGCCGGCGACTCTGGTCGAGGGACCAGTGGGGCTGCGACCGCTGCGACTGCGCGACGTACGGGAGTGGCGTGACACCCGCCTGCGCAACGCCGAATGGCTGCGCCCCTGGGAGCCCAGCAACCCCGAGACCCCCCTGTTCAGGACCGGGCTGGGGCCGTACGTCTCCATGGTCGGCACGCTGCGCCGCGAGGCCCGCCAGGGGCTCGCCATGCCGTGGGTCGTCACGTACGACGGGGCGTTCGCCGGGCAGCTCACGGTCGGCGCGATCGTGTGGGGGTCGGCCCGCAGCGCCCAGGTGGGGTACTGGATCGACGGCACCCTCGCCGGCCGCGGGATCATCCCGACGGCCCTGGCCATGGCGGTGGACCACTGCTTCTTCACCACCGGTTTACACCGTGTGGAGGCGAACATCCGCCCGGAGAACCACGCCAGCCGCCGGGTCGTGGAGAAGCTCGGCTTCCGCGAAGAGGGCGTACGCAGGCGCCAGCTCCACATCGACGGCGCGTGGCGCGACCACATCTGTTACGCGCTGACGGTCGAGGACGTGCCGCGCGGGCTGCTCGTCCAGTGGCGCCGCACCCTGGGCGGCTCGGCCGCCCGGAGAAGCGAGCCGAGCCCGGGTTAATCGTGGCCCTCTCCGGGGAGGCTCCTCGGGATCGAATTACATGAACAGCTTTGACGATCTCGCGACACACCGGACCGAATGCTCGTCAATCAGTGACACGCAGTCCTACGGTGCGTGACGTGAGCACCTCTCCGCCGACATGGGTCCCCGGACGTGTTCACCATGCCCGGAGGTGGCCGCATGGGTAGCGCCATCCTCTATTTGGCCATCGTGGTCATGTGGCTCAGCGTCCTGCTGCCCATGTGGCTGCGGCGTGACCGGCACAACGACGACGACGCGTACGAGGAGCAGCCCGCCGGCGTCCCGGTCTCCGGCGATGCGTCCGAGGAAGCGTCCGACGAGGCTTCCGACGAGGCTTCCGAGGCCGACACGATCGTCGACGGGCCCGCTAAGGACCGCTCCAATGAGGAGCCTGTGGGGGACGGCGGCACGACCGCGGGCGACGGACCCGTGGCGGCCGGCTCCGGCGATGCTCCGGCGAGCGTGGATGCACCCGCCCGGCCGGTCCGTACCAAGGGGCGGCGCCGTGCCCGCGTGGTCGCGCGCCGTCGCAGGCGTCTGCTGTGGAGCATCCTGCTCGTCCTCGCCTCCGTGGTGACCGCCGCCGTCCGGGTGGCGCCCTGGTGGGCCGTGGCGCCGTCCGGCGTGCTTCTCGTGGGCTATCTCGCCGTGCTGCGCGTCGCCGTACGCGTGGACAGGGAGCAGCGGGACAGGGCCGCCCGGGCCCGGGCCGAGCATCTGCGCCGCCAGCGGGAGCGCCGCCGCGCCATGGCGGCGCTCAAGGCGCGGGAGGCGGAGATCATCCAGTTCGAGGCGCGCAAGCGTGTCCAGGTGTTCGACCAGTACGCCGACGGCCGCCGGGCCGTCGGAGACTGAGCCGGATGGCGCGAGGACCTCCCAGAGTTTGCTAATCTGGTCGAGTCGTTGGGGCTATAGCGCAGTCCGGTAGCGCACTTCGTTCGCATCGAAGGGGTCTGGGGTTCAAATCCCCATAGCTCCACCAACGTAGTTGCAGGTGAGAAGGGGTTTCGGAGAGTTCTCCGGAGCCCCTTTTCCGATCTTGAGGGTCCTTGGGAGCCAAACGGGGAGCCACCTCACCCGGACTTCTACCTCTTCTTGCTACCGCCGAAGAGCGCATTCATGGTTCCGGCACCCTTGGTGATCACCGGCTTGAGCTGGTGCCGGTAGACCTGCTCCGTAACCCTGGTGCCCGCGTGCCCGACGAGATCGGCGATGGTCTCGATGGGAACGCCGTTGTCACTCATGATCGAGACGAAGGAGTGACGCAGCTCGCGGGGAGTCCACTCGTCTCCGAGACCAGCTTTCTTGGTGATCCCCCGGAAGGCTCTCCGCACGTTGTGGGCGTCCAAAGGGGTCCCGACAGCGGTGCAGAAGGCGAGGCCGTGATCCTGCCAGAGTTCGCCCGCCTTGAGCCGCTGAGCGGCTTGCCGCGCGTGGTGCTGGCGTAGCGCGTCGATGGCCTGTCGCGGTAACTCCAGCGTGCGCCGCGACTTCCGGGTCTTTGTGTCGCCCCCGACGCGATCCGCACGCCAGACGTAGATCGCGAACCGCTTATGATCGAAACCGACATTGGCGACCGGCCGCCATCCATCGACCTTGTCCACCCACGCCACGACGTGATCCCACCGGAGGGCGCGGGCCTCCTCGGTACGGATACCGGTCATGAGACTGAGTAGCACGTAGGCGTGCAGGGACGAGGACTCGGCGGCCGTCAGCAGAGCTTTGGCCTGAGCGAGGGTGAGGGCCTTGCTGGGGCGTCCCGCTTTACCCTTCGGTGTGGTGACCAGTTCGGCCACGTTCCTCAGCACCATGTCGCGGGCCTGAGCCTGCCGGATGGCCCGCTTGAGATCAATAACGTATGCCCCATGCGAGGTCGAACCGGAAGAAATCGGAAGGCGGGCGTTGCAAGGCTGCGCCACCATGCGGACTTGCTCCCGCCATCCCCAGGTGCGGAGTTGGTGAGGGCGGCGACAGGTCCCGAGGGAGAACTGGTCGTCGTGTGGGCGTCACAGGAGAACGCCGATGCGCTGGCCGCACGGACTATCCAACCAGGTTGGGCGTCTTTTCCGGATTCACGTACGGCCGCGCCCGTCTCGATGCATGTCGTCACGTACCGTCCCCATCCGGCGACGACGGTGTCCATCGCCGAGCAGTCACTCGCGCACATTCATGTCCAGCCGCTGCCGGACGGGGGTGTGCTCTTGGTGGGCGCGCGGTGCCGTTGGAGTGACGGGACGGCCGAGTCCAACGCCGCGATTTACACCGCCGACGGCGAGCTCGTGCGGGAGGGGGTGCTGGGAGACGGAATCGAAGACGTGCAGACGACCTCTTCCGGCGACATATGGGTCAGCTACTTTGACGAAGGGGTGTACGGCAACTACGGATGGGGCGGTCCAGGTCCCGAGCCCATCGGCTCTCCCGGATTGATCCGCTTCACGCCTGACCTGGGCGTCGCATGGCGTTACCCGTATGACGGCGAGTTCGGTGCGATCTCCGACTGCTACGCGCTGAACGTGGCGGGGGAGGGGGTGTGGGCCTACTACTACACCGACTTCCCGATCGTGCGGATCCGATCTGCCGTGGTCGCCGGCTGGTCCACGGAGGTGCACGGCGCTCATGCGCTCGTCGTCGCCGATGGCCGAGTCGTTCTCGTCGGCGGCTATGGCGAAGACCGGCACCGGCTGGTTGCTGGGAGCATTCAAGGCGAAGCCCTTTCGACGGATCGCCCCGCACGGCTGGTGATGCCTAACGGGCGACCGGTTCCGAGAACAGCGACTGTGTTGGGTCGAGGCAGCGAACTTCATGTCGTCGTGGGGCAGAGCTGGCTGAAGCTCGGTTTCGAGGAACTCGCGACAGGATGAGTGACCAATTGAGTGACAACCGCTGCGATCGACAGTGAGCGTCCGCGAACCACAACGGCCGTTGGATGCGGGCTGAGCAGCAGATCTGCGCATCATGCGGTCACGTCGCATCGAAGGGGTCTGGGGTTCAAATCCCCATAGCTCCACAACGAATTTGTAGGGGAGAAGGGGTCTCGGAGGTTCCTCCGGGGGCCCTTTTCCGATCTTGGGGTCCTGGGAAGTCGAACGGGGAGCCACCTTAGGCGGACTTACCCGGCACCTGGATCCGCCTACGGTTGCGGGCGCTCGTCTGGGAGTCCCGGTGATCGACAACTGGGACGCTCGGGTTCGGCAACGCCGGTCGGTCGACGCTCACCGGAACAAATTTGAACCGGATGCCGTCGAGTACCCACCTTCCGGGCGCACGGCTCGTCGCCGACATCGGCGGAGCGGACGGCGGCGTTCTGATCCGGTTGCTCACCGCCGCGCCGGAACGCCGCGGCATCGCGCGTCTCCGGAATCGGTCATCGAAGCGATGCCGCGGTAGATGACGAGCAGTCGGCGGCAGCCGTCGTGGTCGCGATCAGGTGACGAAGCGTCAGCGGGTCGTCATCAACCACCGATCGGAACGGGGGCGGACGCCGGAGCTCCGCGGTCATCGCTGGACTGCTCGGAAGGCGCAGCCGGGATGGCGTTGTCGATGAGCACGGCGGCGATGGCGGCGGCGGTGGGGAAGGAATCGTGGTTGAGGACTCGGGTGCGGGCGGCGGCGCCGTCGATGAGCAGCGCTAGTTGTTCGCCGAGTTGCTCGGGATTGCGGGCGCCGGCTTCGCGGGCGGTTTCGGTGAGTCGCGCGGCGATGGCGGTCTTGTAGTCGCGTGCGTACCGGGAGGCGGGGTGCTCGGGGTCGTGGAGTTCCACGGCCGCCGCGATGTAGGGGCAGAGGGGCGTGGACGCGGGCATGGCGAAGGCGGCGAGAAGTCGTTCTCGCGGCGAGAGGTCGGCGCGGTCGAACACTCCTGGCATGACGTCGGGATCGAACCGGCGCAGGTATTCGGCTACCAGTTCGTCCTTGCTGGCGAAATGCTGGTAGGCCGTCCGCTTGGACACCTGGGCCGCGGCGCAGACCTCGTTCATGCCGGTGCGGTTGATGCCTTGATCGCGGAAGAGCTGCTGTGACGCGCTGAGGATGCGCTCGCGTGCGCCACGGCCGCGGCGCCGGCCCCGAGGGCCCTTCTCGAACTCCGTCATGTCCCTAGCATAGGCCGTTTGGTACCGACCGGTTTACATAGCTTGCGGCAGCGTCGACCGTCAGGTACGTTACGTAAACAGATCGGTGTACTTAATAGACTCGCCAACTCAACGGAGTGATCATGGGAAAGCTCGATGGCAAGGTAGCGGTGATCACTGGTGGATCCGCCGGGATGGCGCTGGCCGGTGCCGAAGTGTTCGTCGAGGAAGGCGCTTACGTCTTCATTCAGGCCCGGCGGCAGGAAGCACTCGACGACGCCGTCAAGCTGATCGGTCGCAACGTCACCGCCGTCCAGGGCGACGCGTCCGAGCTCGACGATCTGGACCGCCTGTTCGACACCGTCAAACGGGAAAAGGGCTCGATCGACGTGCTCTGGGCGAGTGCCGGGATGGGCGAGGCCGCTGTTCTCGGCGAGATCACCGTGGAGCAGTTCGATCGCGCGTTCTCGCTCAACGCGCGCGGGACGCTGTTCACCGTGCAGAAGGCGCTGCCGCTGATCAACGACCAAGGCTCGATCTTCATGACCGGATCGAACGCCTCACTCGGTGCCTTCCCCGGCTGGAGCCTCTATGCGGGAAGCAAAGCCGTCCAGCAGGCCTGGGCCCGCGTCTGGCTCAACGAGCTGCGCGACCGCAAGATCCGCGTCAACGTCCTGACCCCTGGCCAGGTCGCCACCGCCAAACAGGAAGAACTGTTCGACGAGGAAACCAAGGCCGCATTCGAGTCGCTCATCCCGCGAGGAAAGATGGGCAGCCCCGAGGAAATCGCCACCATCGCCCTGTTCCTCGCCTCCGACGACTCCCGATACGTCAACGGACTGGAACTGGTCGCCGACGGCGGCGTCACCGCCATCTGACTCACACGCGAGACCTTGGGAACAGGAAGAGGACAGTCTCATGAGCACCATCACCTTCATCGGCACCGGCAACATGGCCCGTACGATCGGCACGCTCGCGGTGGCGGGCGGCAACACGGTCGAGGTCATGGGCCGCGATCAGTCCAAGGCCGATGCCCTGGCCAAGGTTCTGGGCGGCGGTACGACGGCGGGTAGGTGGGGCGCCGTCCCGGCCGGGGACATCGTCATCACTTCCCTGTTGTACGGAGCTGTCGTGCCGGTGGTCGCCGCGTACGGGGATGCCCTCGCAGGCAAGACGATCGTCGACATCAGCAACCCGTTCAACGCTACGTTCGACGGGCTGGCCCACAGTGAGCAGACCTCGGTCGCGCAGGAGGTCGCCAAGGTGGCGCCGGCCGGCGCGAGCGTGGTGAAGGCGTTCAACACCATCTTCCGTGGCGTCCTGGAGAACGGGCGGCCCAACGTGTTCTTCGCCGGCGACGACGCGCAGGCCAAGGCGGGATTTGCGGCGTTCGTCGAGAGCCTCGGGTTGCGCCCTCTGGACGTCGGTGGTTTGAAGATGGCGCACTGGCTGGAAGGTATGGGTGTGGTCACGATGGGCCTTGCCGGTAACGGGCTCGGCCATTGGGACTTCGCTCTCGGCGTCAACGAGTTCCAGGGCTGAACTCACGGCAGATCACCGAAATCCGCTGATGTTGGCTAAGTGAGTGACTACGGCTCTTTGACGATTTCGTCCATCGCCTCAGGGGTTTGTCTGCTGCGGTGTGTCCGGTAGTGGTCGGCGGTAGGCGGCGAGGAAGGCGCGGACGCCGGTAACGGCGTAATGGTCGAGGTCGGCCTCGGTGTGCTGAGGGCTGCCGTGGAACATGGCCTTGTTGACCGGGATCCACAGCAACAGGCCGGAGAAGTGATTGGCGGCCAGGAGCGGTTCGTCGCAACGGAGCAGTCCGTGGCCGGTGAGGCGCTCGAAGGTGGCCGCCAGCGTGGCCAGGACCCGCTCGAAGCCCTGCTCGTACCAGCTGGCGCCCAGGCCGGGGAAGGCGTCGGCGTTGGCGATGACCAGGCGCCGCAGCTGAAGGACCTGTGGCTGGGTGAGGGCGTTCAGGAACTGGCAGGCGAGACGGGTCAGGTTCTCTTCCAGGGTGTCGGCGTCGGCAGGGATGCCGGTTACCAGGTCGATCATGCCGTCGATGCGGTCGGCGGTAGCCAGGACGATCTCGGCGAACAGCTTCTCCTTGTCGGCGAAGTGCTTGTAGACAGTCTGCTTCGACACCGCGGCCAGTTTCGCGATGTCGTCCATGCTGGTGCCGGCGTAGCCCTGCTCCATGAACGCCTTGGTCGCTGCCTCCGTGATCGCCTGGCGTTTGCGCGCGGACCGGCCTTGTTCCTTCGCTTCCATGTCACCTTCCGAGATCGGTACTGGACGGTCCAGTTTGCAGTCTTGGTTTCTTTGTGAGTACTGTACCGTCCAGTTCTGGCCGGTACCACACCGTCTAGTTCTCGCAAGGGCGGTGGAGACCCCTACCCGCCCGCCTGACCTACTCCGCTGACCAAGAACGGAAGACAGCGATGAACAACGTCCAGACCGAGGTCGAGACCAAGACGCTGCGGGTGCCCGGCGCGCGCCTGCACTATGAGGTCCGCGGAACCGGGCCGCTGCTGCTGATGATCCCCGGTGCACCCGGCGACGCAGGGGCGCTGGCCGGGCTGGGGGCATGCCTGGCCGATCGCTACACCGTCGTCACCTACGACCAGCGCGGTCTGTCGCGCAGCGCCCTGACGGAACCGCCCGCCGACCAGGACGTCGCGGTCTTCGGCGACGACGCTCACCGCCTGCTGACCGTCCTGGGTGATGAGCCGGCCTACGTGTTGGGCAACAGCGGCGGCGCGCTCACCGCCTTGGACCTGGCGGCACGCCACCCCGAACAGGTACGCGCCCTGGTCGTGCACGAGCCGCCCCTCCCCGAACTGCTGCCCGACCGCGACCACTGGCGTGCGGTGTTCCAGGACGTGTACGACACCTACCGCGACCAGGGCGCGGGCGCGGCGATGGGCAAGTTCGTCGTCACCGTCACCGGCGCCGACGCCGCGCCCCCGGCGATGCCCGACCCTTCCCAGATGCCGCCTGAGGCGCTGGAGATGATGGGCCGCATCCAGGGCAACCTCGACCACTTCCTGGCCCGCATCCTGCTGCCCGTGCTGCGTTTCACCCCCGACATCGCCGCGCTGCGCTCCGGCCCCGTGCCGGTCGCCGTCGGCATCGGAACCGCTTCGGGAGACGGCGTTCCCGCCTTGTCGGCGCGGGTGCTGGCCGAACGGCTCGGCGTCGAGCCGCTCGCCTTCCCCGGCGACCACCAGGGTCTGGCGATCGACGCCGCGGCCTGCGCCGAGATCATCCACGCGGCCCTCGCCTGACTTCCATCAGCAGAACGGAGCTCCAGAGCATGACCACGCCGTCCAAGGGCAACCCCGCCAGCTACTTTCCCGCGATCGAGACCAAGTACGGGCGCCCCGTCCAGGACTGGATCGACCTCATCGACTCCTCGCCCCTGACCAAGCACATGGAACTCGTCGGCTGGCTCAAGACCGAGCATGGCCTCGGACATGGCCACGCCAACGCCCTGGTCGCCCACGTCCTCGGCAACAGGAAGTAGGCCAAATGGCCCCGTCCCGTGAGCACCGGCGCCCTCTGCCTCTCACGGGACGGGGTTGGACGCCGCCCTGAGCTGCCCGCGTGCCGATGCGATCCGGGCGAGGTAACCGGCCTGACGGCATCCCGCACGATGCGGCCGGCTCCGGAGTGGTCTGAGGCTCCCGGGGCGGCGTGGGTAACGGCCCAGACGGGGCAACTTACGCTAACGTAGGTTACGTAACCGTAGGTTCGTACGTTCGGGGGTCACATGCCGATCAAGTCTCGCCCGCTCACCCAGACGGAGCTTCTCCTGGAGCTCGAGCCCGTGGTGGGCCGGGAGCTGGACCGGCATCTCGCGGTGGCCAAGGAGTGGTTCCCGCACGAGTACGTCCCCTGGAGCGAGGGCCGGACGTTCGACGGAGTGCTGGAAGGCGAGGCCTGGTCGCCGGAGGACTCCTCGATCCCCGAGCCCGCCCGTGTCTCGCTCGTCGTCAACCTCCTGACCGAGGACAACCTGCCGAGCTACCACCACGAGATCGCCACGACCTTCGGCAGGGACGGCGCCTGGGGCACGTGGGTGCACCGGTGGACCGCGGAGGAGGGGCGGCACGGGGTCGCCATCCGCGACTACCTCACCGTCACCCGGGCCGTCGACCCGGTCGCTCTGGAGCGGGCCCGGATGAGCCACATGGGCAACGGCTTCGCCACCGAGTACGACGGCATGCTCCGGCAACTGGCGTACGTCTCGTTCCAGGAGCTGGCCACCCGGATCGCGCACCGGAACACCGGGAAGGCGTCGGGCGATCCGGCCTGCGAGAGGCTGCTCGCGCGAGTCGCCGCCGACGAGAACCTCCACATGATCTTCTACCGGAACCTGCTCGCCGCCGCGTTCGAGCTGGCCCCGTCGCAGACCATGCGGGCGGTGACCGACGTCGTGACGTCGTTCCAGATGCCGGGCCAGGGCATGGAGGGCTTCGCCCGCAAGTCCGTGACGATCGCCATGGCCGGCATCTACGACCTGCGGCAGCACTCCGACGACGTGCTGCTCCCGGTGCTGCGGCAGTGGAAGGCGTTCGACATCGAGGGGCTCGACGCCGAGGGAGAGCAGGCCCGCGAGGAGCTGTCGGCCTTCCTCTCCCAGCTCGACGCGGCCGCCTCCCGCTTCGAGGAGCGGCGGGAGGCCCGGCGCGCGAGGGCCGAAGCCTCATCGGGCCCGGCCCCCACCTCCGCCGCGCGGCCTCACAGCAGGCCGTAGGCCACGCTCAGCCGCTCGGGCTGCGCGGTGAGCCCGACCACCTGATGGGTCTCGCCGGTGTCGGCGTTCACCCTGTAGACGCCCCGGCGCTCGTACCGCATGCCGACCAGGACCGTGGCGGCGTCGCGCCATCCCAGCAGCTCGGCCTCGCCCATGACCTGCTGGAACCGGGGGAGAGCGTGCCGGCGGGTCATGGCTCCGCGCGCCACGTCGAAGGTCGTGAGCTCCGGCACGTACACGTGGTGGCCGCGGTCGTCCGGGGGCCTGTCAGGCCAGAGCAGGGCGGCCAGCCTGGTGCCGTCCGCCGCCACCGCGGTATTGCCGGGATGGCGGGAGAAGACGCTGCTCCGCTCGATCTCGCCGATCGGGAGCCTCCTTCGTACGGCGCCGTCGTCGCCGACCAGCAGAAGCGAGCCGCGGCCCACCTCCGTGGCGTACGCGTCGTACATGGGGATCGGTGCGTCGCCGGCCGGGAGCCCCAGGACGCAGCAGTGCAGCGGCAGCGTGACGGTGGCCATCGTCTTCAGGTCCACCAGCCTGGCCGCCAGCGTGGTGGGTCGGTCGTCGTCGGCTGGATCGAAGCTCACGCTCAGCCGGCGGCCGTCCGGCGACCAGGCGATATGAGCGGTGACCTCGCGGAGGTCGGCGCGCTTCACGGCGAAGGGGCTCTCCACGCCGCCCCTCGCAAGATCGCGGATGACGAACCGGCCGTCAGAGCGGAAGTAGGCGACGCGCCGCCCGTCGGCGGCCACCGCCAGGGCCCCCTGGTGTTCGAGCGATCCGTCGCGGACCTCGGGTGCGATCGCGTCGTCGACGCGGAACTGCCGCATGTCCGTCGTGACCAGCCGCCACTGCGAGCACGCCTGCCATCGGGGGCCGGCCCCCGGGCAGGTGACCGTGTAGGCCATCATCACCGCAGGCACGCCCCGCGCGGGCAGCGGCTCCGGCGTGCGCCCCATGGACGTGACCGTCTGCGTGGCGCCGAGCCGCATGGTGCCCTCCCGCTCTCCTCCGCCGGACAGCACGCCGTTCGCCACCAGGACGATCACCGAGACGAGCGCCGCCGTGACCGTCGCGCCCGGAGCGGCGAACAGCCCCAGCCGCCGCCGTCTCGCTCGCGCGATCGCGCGCTCCGCCATGCCGCCGACCGGCGGCCCCTGCTCGGCGATCTCCCCAAGGGCTTGCCTGAACCCTGTCATCGCTCACCCCCAAGGATCATCGGAGCCGCCTCCGGCAGCAGTTCGCCGAGCTCGGGCGCCAGGAGCCGGAGCCGTTGGAGGGCGTGGTGGGTCTGGCTCTTCACGGTGCCGACCGAGCAGCCCAGAAGGCGGGCCGTCTCCGCCTCGCTGCGGTCCTCGTAGAACCGCAGCACGAGCACCGCCCGCTGCTTCACGGTCAGCCGCCGAAGGGCCTGCTCGATCAGCATGCGGCGTACGGCCGCGTCCTGGAGATCGCCCGCGGCCGTCCTTTCCGGCAGCTCGGCCTGAGGCAGCTCGTGGTTCCTGCGCACCCGGCGCCAGGAGACGAACTCGCGATACAGGGCGGTCCGCGCGTACGCCTCGGGATTGCCGTCGAGCTCGATGTGCCGCCACCGCGTCGCCATCTTCGTCAACACGGTCTGCAGCAGATCCTCCGCCTGGTGCCGGCCACCCGTCAGCAGATACGCGGTGCCCATGAGCGCGGGACCGCGAACGGTCACGAACTCCCGGAAACCTTCGTAGCGATCCACCACACCTCCTCGCTGCACATACGAGCCGGTGCGCCGCATCGGTTGGAACCGTCCGCCGGCTCATCCGATCGTCATGTGCCGGCCCTGGCAAGGCGGACGGTGAAAATTGCAGACCCGTCGCGGGTGTCCGGCCAGCTCACCGCGGCCGGAGGCTGTCGTACGGCGGCCCGGCTCTTGTCCCTGACAAGGCGCTGGGCGAGGGTGTGCGCCGGATGGTAAAGCTGCCCGGCACGAGTCCACGACGTCTGATGGACCGCGAAAGGACACCTGTGCGCACCAGACTCCTCCCGCTCGCGCTCACCGCGTCCCTGATCGCGGGGACGGGCGCCGTGATGGCGGCCCCAACGCCGGCCCTGGCCGCCGACGGCCCGCAGCTCACGGTCGACTCCACGGCGGGCAGGCATCCCATCAGCCCCTACATCTACGGCATGAACTTCGCCGACGAGGCCCTCGCCGAGGAGCTGGCTCTGCCCGTACGGCGCTGGGGCGGCAACGCGACGACCCGCTACAACTACCTGTACGACACCAGCAACCGGGCCTCCGACTGGTTCTTCGAGAACATCGCCGAGACGAACGACGATCCGTCCCAACTGCCCGACGGGTCGACTGTGGACAAGTTCGTCGAGCAGGACCGGCGTACGGACACGCAGACGGTGCTGACCGTGCCCCTGATCGGATGGGTCCCGAAGGGACGCGACGCGTCGTGCGGCTTCTCGGTCGCCAAGTACGGCCCGCAGCAGCAGACGGACCAGTGGCGGCCCGACTGCGGCAACGGGATCAGGACCGACGGCACGCGGATCACCGGCAACGACCCCCACGACACCAGCGTCGAGGCCGGTCCGGAGTACGTACGCGACTGGCTGGGCCACCTGACCGGCAAGTTCGGCACGGCCGCCAAGGGCGGGGTCCGGTTCTACGACCTCGACAACGAGCCCGACATCTGGCACGGCACCCACCGGGACGTCCATCCCGAGGGGGCGAGCTCCGTCGAGCTGCGCGACCGGGGGTACCTCATCGGCGCGGCGATCAAGGAGGCCGACCCGGGGGCGAAGACCCTCGGGCCGGTCGGCTGGGGCTGGTCCTCGTGGGACTACTCCGGCCTCGACCAGGAGACCTGCGGGCGCACGAACTGCTGGTCGGACCCGCCCGACAAGGCCGTCCGCGGCGGCCTGCCCTTCGCCGCGTGGTACCTGCGCCAGATGAAGGCGTACCAAGACCAGCACGACCTGCGCGTCCTCGACTACTTCGACATGCACTTCTACCCGCAGGCGTCCGGCGTGGCGTTCGGCCGGGGCGGCGACCCGGCCACCGACGCGCTGCGGCTGCGCTCCACGCGGGCGCTGTGGGACCCCACGTACACCGACGAGAGCTGGATCAACACCCCGGTCCGCCTGGTGCCGAGGATGAAGGATCTGGTCGCGGCCGAGTACCCGGGCACGGGCACCGCGATCACCGAGTACAACTGGGGCGCGCTCGACCACATCAACGGCGCCCTCACCCAGGCCGACATCCTGGGCATCTTCGGCAGGGAGGGGCTGGATCTCGCCACCCTGTGGTCGCCGCCCTCGGCGTCCCAGCCCGGCGCGTACGCCTTCCGCATGTACCTGAACTACGACGGCGACGGCGGCCGCTTCGGAGACGTCGCCGTCAGCGGCGTCAGCGCCGACCAGGGCAAGCTGTCCGTGTACGGGGCCGAGCGGTCGGCCGACGGCGCGCTGACCGTGATGGTGGTCAACAAGAGCGGCACGGAGCTCACCAGCCCGGTCACGATCAAGGGCCGCTCCGGAGGCGCCGCCGAGGTTTACCGGTACGGCGCGGCCTCGTTGAGCGAGATCGTCCACGCCCCCGGCCAGCCCATCACGCGAACCGGCTCCGACGGCACCTTCACCCACACCTTCCCGGCCGACTCGATCACGCTCTTCGTGATCCCGGAGGCCGCCGCCGACACCACGCCGCCGACGGCCCCCGGCACGCCGGTCGCCTCCGCGATCACCAACCGGAGCGCCACCCTCACCTGGCTGCCGTCCACCGACGACACCGGCGTCACGGCGTACGAGGTGTGGGCCCAGGCCGGGGGCGACCCGTCCAAGGTGGCGACGGTCACCGGGACGACCGCGACGATCTCCAGCCTGAGCCCGGCCACGCGGTACGCCTTCACGGTCCGGGCGGCGGACGCGGCGGGCAACGTGTCGCCGCCGTCCCCGGCGGTGACGGTGACGACCCTGCCGGACCCGAACCCGCTGCAGCTGGCCGCCCGCCATCGCAACCTGGACACCTCGGCGACGGACAACGCGATCAAGCCGGGCCTCCAGGTGGCGAACACGGGGGCCCGGCCGGTCGCGCTCAGCCGGGTCACCCTGCGCTACTGGTTCACCAGGGACGGCGGGCCGAGCACGGTCAACGTCTGGTGTGACTGGGCGAAGGCCGGATGCGGCGCCGTGACCAGGCGTGTCGTGCCGCTCGCGACGGCCCGTCCCAAGGCGGACGCCTATCTCGAGGTCGGCTTCACCGCCGCCGCCGGGAGCCTGAACCCGGGGCAGACGACCGGCGACATCCAGCTCCGCATGAGCAAGGCGGACTGGTCGGCGTTCGAGGAGACCGGCGACCACAGCTGGGCGGCCCCCGCGCCCGCGTACGCGGACAACCCTCGCGTGACCGTTTACATCGACGGCGCGAGGGTCGCGGGCACCGAGCCCTGACGCGTCCCGGGCCGGCGGGAAAACCCTTTGCGCACCCGGTCGCGTGAGGTGAGCATCGGCAGGGTGGAGATCCTGCTCGAAACAGCCCGCCTGGCGCTGCGCCGCCTGACCGAGGCGGATGTGGACGACCTCGTCGCGCTGGACGACGACCCGCGGGTCATGCGCTTCATCACCGGCGGCCTGCATACCCCGCCCGAGGTGGTGCGCGGCGAGTTCCTCCCGAGTGTCCTCCGCTACTACGAACGGGGGCACGGGCTGGGCTTCTGGGCGGTCGTCGAACGGCGGAGCGGGAGCTTCCTCGGGTGGCTGGAGTTCCGCCCGGTGCGGTACGACGACCCCGCGGAGGTCGAGCTGGGCTACCGCCTGCGCCACTCTGCCTGGGGCAGGGGCTACGCGGCCGAGGGGGCGCGTGCGCTGATCGACAGGGGGTTCGGCGAGCTGGGCGTGCGACGGGTCTTCGCCACGACCATGACGGTGAACACCGCCTCCCGCCGTGTGATGGACAAGTGCGGGCTGACGTTCGTCCGCACCTTCTTCCAGGACTGGCCGTACGCCATCGAGGGCTCCGAGCAGGGGGACGTCGAATACGAGCTGCTCAAGGCCGACTGGGAGCGGCGCGGCCGGCACGCGGGCTGAGGCGAGGCCCCGGATCGTTCCGCCGTACGGCACGCACAGTGATGACGAAATTTCCTGACATGGGGATATTTGCGGCCACTAGTCTGTGCACTCGTGATCGGACTCGGACGAGCGACGGGGAAGGGCGAGGGCATGCGGGTTGCCACGGTGCTGGCGGGGACGGCGGTGGCGATGCTCGCCGCCGGAGGGTGCAGCGGTGACAAGCCGGCCTCACCGGCAGGAGGGCGGCCGGCCTCGGGGGCGGCGGCCTCCGCGGTGCCCTCCCAGGCGTCCGGCGACACGCTCGCGCTCGGCAAGGTCGTCGCAGGCGGCAGGCCGAAGGCCGGGGTGCGGGTGTTCGCCGTCGCCTGGCCCAAGAGCGCGGTGCTCGACAAGGTCAAGGAAGGGGACGACGTCCCGACCAAGGTCGTCGCCCAGGGCGTCACCGACGCGGGCGGGCTGTTCCGGCTGACGCTCAAGCCGTCCGCCATCGACCCCCTCTACGTCGAGGACGGCGGCGAGGTCCAGATCGACCTCGCCGTGGACAGCGCCGACGGGCCCTCGTGGGAGTACACCGCCATCCAGGGCGAGAAGGGGTGGTCGACCGCCGACGGCGACCCGGGTGAGGACCACCCCCTGGAGGCCGAGCTGGAGGTCGACCCGGGCTCCGGCGAGCTCACCGTCAAGCGGCTCGACACGGCCGCCGCCGCGCAGGGATAGCGCACCCCGCGGCCGCCCTGACACGCCGGACCGGCGGACCGGCGTTCAGCCGAGGCCGGCGTACTGGCGGGGGCGCAGGGCCTGGGCGCGAAGGGCGGCCAGCGCCGCCGAACGGCCCGCCTCGGTGAGCCGCCACGGCGAGCCGGGCGAGCAGCCGGCCCGCAGGCCAAGGGCGTCGAGGCGGCGCTGGAGCTCCCAGAGCGGGCCGGCGAGGTCGACCACCGTCACCTGGCCGCCCGCGGCCGTGCGCCAGCCCTCGCCGTTCACGACCTCCGCCACCTGGTCGCGCAGCGTGGCGTACGGCACGGCGCCGCCGTCGACCAGGAACATCAGCGCGGACTCGCGGATCGAGACCTCGAAGTCGTGCTCGCCCTTGGCGGGAGTGAGCAGGGCCGCCGTGGCGGGGCCCCACAGGGAGCGGGGGTGGTCAAGCAGCATGCGTCCGGTGGGCGTGAGCACGAGCTTCCTGCCGCTGCGGCGCAGCGCCCCGATCTGCCCGACCGCGATCTCCTTGAGCGCGGACAGCGGGGGGACGTCGCCTTCGCCGCGCACGGAACGGGCCGCCTCCGCGTCCCAGCCGAACCGGTCAGCGGCCTCCGCGGCCACCGCGCGGGACAGGTTGAGCCGCTCGGTGAGGCGGACTCCGCCGCGGCCGAGCTCCAGCAGCCAGCGCAGCGGCTCCAGGTGCGGCTCCTCGGGGGCCGGGATGGGGGCGTGCAGCCGCACCTCGAAGGGCTGGGCCAGCTCCCGCCTGGCGCTGCCGCGCCCGAGCACCCAGCGGTTCAGCCGCTCGCCGTGCACGCGGTTCAGCCAGCAGTCGCCGCCCAGCTCCGGCCGGGCGGCGGTGAGCCAGCGCCGGGTGAGCTCGGTGCGGTCGACGGGATCGCCCGCCATGATCGCGAGTTCAAGTGCGGCCGCGCAGGCGACGTGGGCCCCGAGCTCCTCCGGGCCCATGATCGAGCTCCAGGACAGCTCGCCGATGTCCGGGGGAAGCACCCCCGTCGTCTCAAGCTCCTGGTGGTAGGCGGCGGACCCGGCCTCCTCGCCCTCCCGGGCGTAGGTGCGCAGGATGCGGATCGTGGCGGGGGAGTCGCACAGGGCGGCGTACCGTTCCATGCCTCCGAGCCTGAGCAGTGCCCCGAGGGCCCGCGCGATGGCCGGCTGGTCGCCCGGCACCTTGATCGGCAGCGTGTACCAGAGGAACTCGCAGACGTCGAGCTGGCTGATGGTCTCCAGCGCCTCCCCGCCGGCGAGCCACTCGACCGCCACTCGGGCGGATTCGGCGACGTCCGGCTCGGAGCGTTCGAGCTCGGCCAGCAGGGCGGCCACGTCAGGTGCGGGCATGACCCGCAGTCTGCCGTATGGACCCCACCGTTGACGACGACCGAGCGCCACTCGCGACCACCCCCGCCCCACCATACGGGGGGTCAGATCCACGAACGGAAGAGCATCCGGGCGTTCCACGCGTCGTACGGTATGACCTCGGCGGCGATCACGGGGTAGAGCCAGGCGAAGTTCACCAGCGCCAGCAGCACGAACGCGCCGACGACGGCCGACCCCACGACCCTGCGGCCGGGCCTGGCGGCCTTCGCCGGCCCCATGATGAGCCCGCAGGCCAGCACGATCGCCAGGATCATGAACGGCACCATGGGGATGGCGTAGAACAGGAACATCGTCCGGTTGTCGGCGATGGCGAAGTAGAACCAGGGCAGCCATCCGGCGGCGTATCCGAGCAGCACCGCGCCGGCCCGCCAGTCCCGGGTCGCCACGTACCAGGCGATCATGGCGATCAGCGCCAGCACGCCGCCGAACCAGATCACCGGTGTCCCGACGCCGAGCACGGCCCACGAGCAGGAGGGCGCGCCGCAGCTCTTGGGCGACTCGTAGAAGAACGCCACCGGGCGCAGCAGCAGCGGCCACTGCCACGGCTCCGACTGGTAGGGGTGGGTCGCCTCCAGGCCGGTGTGGAAGCTCAGCACCTGCTTCTGGTAGCTCAGCCAGGAGCGGAACGAGTCGATCACGAAGTAGATCGGGCCGTTGGAGGTCGCCTGCGTCCAGTTGCGCCCGTAGCCCTTGTCGGTGGCGAACCAGCCGGCGAAGGAGGCGAGGTAGGTCAGGACGGGGACCAGGGCGGTCCACGCGGCCGCCAGCGGCAGGTCGCGGCGGAGCGTTCCGGCGTACGGCCGGCCGACTCCGGCGGCCCGGCGCGCGCCGACGTCCCACAGGAGCGACATGATCAAGAAGGCCGCGAGGTAGAGGACGCCGGTCCACTTGGTGGCCGTCGCCGCGCCGAGGCAGATCCCGGCGGCCAGCCGCCAGGGCCGCCAGCCGAGCGAGGGGCCGATGCCGTCGCCAGGAGAGGCGCCGTCGAGCCAGTCGGCCAGCCGGCGCCGGGACCAGTCGCGGTCGGCCACCAGGCAGGCGAACCCGGCGAGCACCCAGAACATCAGGAAGATGTCGAGCAGTGCCGTGCGGGACAACACGAAATGCAGGCCGTCGAGGGCGAGCAGGAACCCGGCGACGCAGCCCAGCAGCGTCGAGCGGGTCATCCGGCGGGCCGTCCTGGCGAGGATCAGGATCGACAGCGAGCCGAGCAGCGCCCCGGCGAAGCGCCAGCCGTAGGGGTTGGGGCCGAAGATCAGCTCACCGAACCCGATGACCCATTTGCCGAGCGGCGGGTGCACCACGTAGTTGGCGCACTGGTCCACCTGGGCGCAGGCCTTGAAGATGTTGCGGTTGCCGGCCAGCAGGAGCTTGTCCGCGCCGTCGACGAACTGCCGCTCCGCGCCGTACTTGACGGTCGCCCACGCGTCCTTGGCGTAGTAGGTCTCGTCGAAGACCACCGAGTGCGGCGTGCCGAGCTTGGTGAACCGCAGGACGGCTCCGAAGACGGCCACCGCTATGGGGCCGAGCCAGCCCCACATGGCGCTGCCTGGCAAGGGAGGCACCAGCCGGTCGCGTACGGGGACCGGAGGATCGCCCTCCGGCCCCTGCTCCGGCTGCTCGAACGCCTGGTGAGAGAAGTCGGTCACGGCCACGCGAACACAGTACTGGCGGGACCAGGTATGGAACACGGCCTACGCGCCGATTGGGAACATCTGGCCTTTGGAGGGTGAACGTTTCATGGAGTCATAGGCTGGACGGGTGCTTATTCTCGCCGGTGCCCCGATCGGACGGTCAGGCGACGCCTCACCTCGGCTGCGAGAGGTCCTGGAGACGGCCGACGTGGTCGCGGCCGAGGACACCCGGAGGTTGCGCAGGCTCGCATCCGACCTTGAGGTGACCATCACCGCCCGGATCGTGTCCTATTACGACGCCAACGAGGCCGCGCGGGCGAAGGAGCTCCTGGAGGCCCTCCTCCAGGGGCAGACCGTGGTGGTGATCACCGACGCGGGCATGCCGGGGGTCTCCGACCCCGGCTACCGGCTCACCCACCTCGCGGTCGAGGCCGGCGTCCAGGTGACGGCGCTGCCCGGGCCCTCCGCGGTGACGACCGCGCTCGCCGTCTCCGGCCTGCCCAGCGACCGGTTCTGCTTCGAGGGCTTCCCGCCGCGTAAGCCGGGGGAGAGGTCCAGGCGCCTGGCGGCGCTGGCGGACGAGGAGCGCACGATGGTGTTCTTCGAGGCGCCGCACCGCGTGCGGGTCTGCCTGGAGGCGATGGCCGAGGCGTTCGGGCCGGACCGCCCGGCCGCGCTGTGCCGGGAGCTCACCAAGACCTACGAGGAGGTGCGGCGGGGCACGCTGGCCGAGCTCGCCGAGTGGGCTGCGGGCGAGGTCAAGGGCGAGATCACGCTGGTCGTGGCGGGGCGGGCGCCCGACGAGACGCCGCCGAGCATGGAGGAGCTGATGGACGAGGTCGCCCGCCGGGAGTCCTCAGGCGTGCCGCGCAAGCACGCGATCGTCGATGTGGCGAGGTCCGCCGGCGTCCCGAAGCGGGAGCTCTACAACGCCGTTCACGGCCTGTGATCAGGTCTCACGCCCGCGCCGGCGCATGCTCGCGATCGTGATGGCGGCGGCCATGCAGGCCAGAGGCGCGGCGGGCAGCAGGTAGCGGTAGTCGAACTCGGCGGTCGCCGCCGGGGCCAGGATCAGCCCCACGGCGCCGAGCCAGGGGAGCAGCGCCGGGCCGCCCAGGTCGCGCCAGCGCCGCGCCACGCCGTACAGGCCGGCGAGCAGCATCAGGCCGAGGACGGTGCCGGGCAGGCGTACGGCGCCCTGGTAGGCGATCATGATGTCCGACCAGGGGGAGACCGCCCGCGTGGCGGCCGGGCCGTTCTCGTACGCCTCGGCGTCCTTGTCGGTGGTGCTGTGGTAGGAGCTCCACTTGGCCAGCTTGCGGGTGTACTCGTTACTGAACTCGTACTGCAGGAACGTCTTGGCGTCGGGGAAGTACGGGCGGTCCCAGCGGAAGGCCCGGAAGAAGTCCTTGGCCATCGTGGCGAGGTAGTCGGCGGGCTGCGCCAGGATCGCCTTCTTGGCGAACTCGCTCGCGGTGGCGTTGATCTCGGGGGTGAACTTGGTGCCCGAGCCGAAGACGTGGAGCTGGTTCTGGTTGTCCCACCACAGGTACGGCTGGGCGGAGGCCTCCCGCTTGTCCGGCGGCGTGTTGATGCACAGCAGCGCCAGCTCCAGCTCCTTGCGCTTGTCCAGGTTCATCTTGTGGCAGTCGGCGAACAGGGACGTGCGCATGTAGAGGATGACCCCGTCGCTGTTGGTCATCGCGAACTGCCCGTTCACCGCCTTGAACCAGCCCATGTACGCCACGACCGGCAGGGCGCAGGCCACCACCATCGCGGCGATCGGCTGCCAGCCGGTCCGCTTGATGAGCAGGTAGCCCACGACCAGGGCCAGGATGGGCAGGCCGATGCTGCGGGTCAGCGCGGTCAGCGCCAGCAGCAGCCCGACGGCGGCGCCGGCCCGCCAAGTCATCCGGGTGTGCCAGAGCACGAGCGTCACCACGGCGACGACGAGCAGGGTGAACATCGAGTCCGACATGACGAGCTGTTCGAGCTGGATCTGGTACGCGTCGAACAGCACGGGCGCCGCCGCGAGCGTCGCCCCCCAGGCTGGGACGCCAAATTTCCTGGTCAGCAGCGCGTAGATAAGGACGGCCGCCGCCAGCCCCATCAGGTGCTGGGTGAACACGACGAACGCGAAGCTGTGCAGCGGCCTGAGCAGCAGCAGCCAGAAGCTGTACCCGTCCGGCCGGATCGGGTGGGGCCGCGGGCGCAGGGCCACCGAGACGTAGTCGTAGGAGTCGTTGAACCACATGGCCGGGCCGAAACCGAGCATGGTCACGATTCGAAGAACGGCTCCGGCGCCGAATGCCGCCGCGAAGACGCGGTGGCGGCGGAGGAACGCCAGGACGCGCCGCCATCCGCCCTGCGGAGAGGCGTCGACCGAAGGTGGATCAGCGACCGCGACCATGGTTACAGAATGCCAGCCGTTTTGTGGACTTGACTCGGACGCTACGGGGAAGCGGGCATCATTGGTGTCCTGCCGTCATATGCAAGGAGTTGCGACGTGGAACTTACCGTTGTCATGCCCTGCCTCAATGAGGCCGAGACCGTTGAGATCTGTGTGCGCAAGGCCCTGTCGAGCATGCGTGAGCACGGCATCGACGGCGAGGTGGTGATCGCCGACAACGGCAGCACGGACGGGTCGCAGCAACTGGCCCGTGACGCGGGCGCCCGGGTGGTCCACATTGACGAGAAGGGTTACGGAAACGCCCTGATCGGTGGCATCCGCGCCGCGCGCGGAAAATACGTGATCATGGGTGACGCCGACGACTCCTATGACTTCACCAGCTTGATGCCGTTCGTCGAGCAGCTGCGCGAGGGCGCCGAGCTGGTCATGGGCAACCGGTTCAAGGGCGGCATCGCGCCGGGCGCCATGCCCCCGCTCCACCGCTACCTGGGCAACCCGGTCCTGTCGTTCATCGGCCGGCTGTTCTTCCCGAGCGCGATCGGCGACTTCCACTGCGGCCTGCGCGGCTTCCGGCGCGACTCGATCCTGCGCCTGGGCCTGCAGACCGGCGGCATGGAGTTCGCCTCCGAGATGGTCGTCAAGGCGACGTTGCAGGGGCTGGAGGTCCGCGAGGTCCCGACGACCCTGTCGCCCGACGGCCGCTCCCGCCCGCCGCACCTGCGCTCCTGGCGGGACGGCTGGCGCCACCTGCGCTTCCTGCTGCTCTACAGCCCCCGCTGGCTGTTCTTCATCCCCGGCCTCGCCCTGATGACGCTCGGCCTCGTCGCGGGCGCCGCGCTGACGTTCGGCCCGGTCTACATCGGCAAGCTCGCCTTCGACGTCGACACGCTGGTCGGCGCGTCCGCGATGGTGGTGAGCGGCTTCCAGGCGGTGCTGTTCGCGCTGTTCACGAAGGTGTACGCGGCCGAGGAGGGCTTCCTCCCGGAGGACCGGCGCATCAGGAAGCTGGTCGACATCGTCACCCTGGAGAAGGGCCTGCTCGCGGGCGGCCTGCTGGCGGTCGCGGGCATCGTCGGCCTGGTCGCCTCGCTGGCCCACTGGGGCGGCAGGGGCTTCGGCGAGCTGATCCCCGCGGAGTCGCTGCGCCTGGTCGTGCCGTCCGCCACCGCGTTCGTGATGAGCTTCCAGACGATCTTCGCGTCGCTGTTCATCAGCATCCTCGGCATCCGCCGTACGCGTGAGAACCCGGTCGACATCGCCGCGTCCGCCGCGGAGGAGGCGGCCCAGGCGGTCACCCGCGAGCCCAGCGCCAGCGCAGGCAGCAGCGCCGGCGCGTGACGGGCACGCTCACCGGCGCCGGTATATGAGCGGAGCCATCGGCGGAGGGCCGATAGGATTTCGCCATGGCGGCTACAGGATCGACAGCAGGCGGAGAGCCGGCGTTCTATGTCTCGACGCCGATCTACTACGTGAACGACGCTCCGCACCTGGGCCACGCCTACACGACGGTCGCGGGCGACGTGCTCACGCGCTGGCATCGCCAGCGCGGCGAGAAGGTGTGGTACCTCACCGGCACGGACGAGCACGGCCAGAAGATCATGCGGACCGCCGAGGCGAACGGCGTGACCCCGCAGGAGTGGTGCGACAAGCTCGTCGAGGAGGCGTGGAAGCCGCTGTGGCGGCACCTGCGCATCGCCAACGACGACTTCATCCGCACCACCGAGGAGCGGCACACCAAGCGCGTCCAGGAGTTCGTCCAGGATCTCTACGACAAGGGCGAGATCTACCGGGGCGGCTACGAGGGGCCCTACTGCGTCGGCTGTGAGGAGTACAAGTCCCCCGGCGACCTGCTCGACGGCGATCTGTGCCCCATCCACAAGACCCCGATCGAGTGGCTGAAGGAGGAGAACTACTTCTTCAAGCTCTCCGAGTACGGCCCGCGCCTGCTGGAGTTCTACGAGAACAACCCGGGCTTCATCCAGCCCGCCTCCGCGCGCAACGAGGTCCTCCAGTTCGTCCGCCAGGGCCTGCAGGACCTGTCGATCTCCCGGTCGACCTTCGACTGGGGCATCCCGATTCCCTGGGACTCCAAGCACGTCATCTACGTGTGGATCGACGCGCTGCTCAACTACGCCACGGCCGTCGGGTACGGCTCCGACCAGGACAAGTTCGACTCGACGTGGCCCGCCGACGTGCATCTGGTCGGCAAGGACATCCTCCGCTTCCACGCGGTGATCTGGCCCGCCATGCTCATGGCGAACGGCCTGCCGCTGCCGGGCAAGGTCTTCGCGAACGGCTGGCTCATGGTCGGCGGCGAGAAGATGAGCAAGTCCAACCTCACCGGCATCTCCCCGCAGGAGCTGACCGGCCACTTCGGGGTGGACGCCTACCGGTACTACTTCCTGCGGGCGATCCCCTTCGGCCAGGACGGCTCGTTCTCCTGGGAGGACTTCTCCGCCCGCTACACCTCCGAGCTGGCCAACGACTTCGGCAACCTGGCGTCCCGGGTGGCGGCCATGGTCGGGAAGTACTTCGACGGCACCCTCCCGGAGGCGTCGGCCGCGGGCCCCGCCGAGCAGGCGGTGGCGGACGGCCTGGCGGCCGCCGTCTCCCGGGCCGACACGCTGATCGGGGACGAGCTCGACTTCGCCGCCGGCCTCGGGGCGATCTTCGACTTCGTCAAGCAGGTCAACGGCTACCTGAGCGAGCAGGCCCCGTGGAAGGTGGCCAAGGACGACTCGCCGGAGGGCCAGACCAGGCTCGCCACGATCCTCTACACCGCTGCCGAGTCGCTGCGGGCCATCGCGGTCCTGCTCAACCCGGTGATGCCCGACATCTGCGAGAAGCTGTGGGCGTCCCTCGGCGCGGAGCCGCATCTCGGGGCCCTCGCCGACCAGCGGATCGGCGACGTCGCGACCTGGGGACGGCTGCCGGCCGGAGCCTCCGTCGTGAAGGGCGAGATCCTCTTCCCGCGCCTGGACGAGGCCAAGAGCTGACGCCGATGCAGAACGAGCTTCCCGCGAGGCCCGAGGCGCTGCCCGCCGAGGTGTTCGACAGCCACTGTCACCTGGACATCATGGTCGGCAACCGGCAGGCGTCCTCGGGCGACCCGGTCGCGCGGGCGGCCCAGGCGGCGAGCGCCACGGTCGGCTCCATCCTCGACGAGGCCAGGGCCGTCGGCGTGACGCGGCTGGTCACGGTCGGCTACGATCTGCCCTCCTCCCGGTGGGGCGCGCAGGTCGCCGCCGACCATCAGGACGTCTACGCGGGCGTGGCCATCCACCCCAACGAGGCGCACGCCGCCACCCCGGAGGTCCTCGGCGAGATCGAGGAGCTGGCCCGGCTGCCGCACGTGCGCGCCGTGGGGGAGACGGGGCTCGACTACTTCCGCGACTGGGCCTCCCGTGAGGACCAGCACGCGAGCTTCCGGGCGCACGTCGAGATCGCCAAACGGACCGGCAAGGCGCTGGTCATCCACGACCGGGACGCCCACGACGACGTGCTCGCCGTGCTGGCCGACCAGGGCGCCCCCGACGTCGTGGTCTTCCACAGCTTCTCGGGGGACGCCGAGATGGCCAAGCGGTGCGCGGCGGCCGGCTACTTCATGTCGTTCTCCGGCCCGGTGACGTACAAGAACGCGGGTTACCTGCGCGAGGCCGCCCGCGTCGCCCCGGTGGAGCTGATGCTGGTCGAGACCGACGCTCCGTACCTGCCGCCGGTGCCGCACCGGGGCAAGCCCAACGCGCCGTACCTGATCCCGCTGACGCTGCGCTGCCTCGCGGAGGTCAAGGGCATGGACGTGGCCGCCTTGGCCGCCGCGATCAGCGTGAACGGCGAGGCCGCGCTCGGCGCCTGGTGACGCGCCCCTGAACGGCGGATCACCCGGCGACCGAGGCGCCGAAGTCGGCGGATCCGCCTCCCTCGACCTCCCCCGGACCGTGGAACGCGGGCGGGCCGTCGCCGAGCACGGCCACCCGGCCGGTGGCGTCCCGGTCCGGCGCGCCCACCACGAGCGAGGTGCCCGGCGTGACCGCGTTCCCGCCGCCGCTGTCGGAGACCGACGTGCCGAGGTGCTCCCCGCCGGCCGCGCCGCTCAGCAGCGGGTCGCCTTCGTCGCCGTCCAAGGCGATCGACCGCACCGTGCCCGCCTCCCGGCCGCCGGACCCGGCGTACGGGCAGCCGGCCGCGAGTGACAGCACGCCGCGCGCGTCCCACCAGGTGAGGCTCCACGCGGGCACCCCTTTGAGGGCCCGCAGCGGGCGCACCTCCCCGGCACCCTCCCGGGCGAAGATCTGGACGACGCCGTCGTCCCGCGCGTCCGCGTCGGCCAGCGGCGCGCCGGCCGCGAGGTAGCCGTTCCCCTTCCACTCCGCGTAGTCGAGCGTGTAGCCGAACCGGTCGCCGGACGCCTCCCGCACCGTGGTCGTGGCCTGCCGCAGGTCCCACTTGGCGCTCGTGTAGGAGCCCTTGGCGGTGGCCACGTCGAAGACGACCCCGACCATGCCGGCGTCGATCTTCCCGGACGCCACCTGCCTGCCCGTGCCGTCGTCGTTCTCGTACGGCACGCCGACGGCGAGGTCGAGCACGTCGGGCTTGCCGCCGAGGTCGCCGAGCGCCAGCGCCCACCCGTACATGTCGCCGACCTCGCTGTTGCCGATGATCCCGGCGGAGTCCTGCGTGATGACGGCCAGCGGACGGACGACTCCCGTCACGGTGCCCGTGGACGCCGCGCCGGCGACGTCCCCGGACGCCTCGAACAGGTGGATCGCCCCGGAGTCCTTCTCGCCGTCGCTGTCGGCGTGCGGCTCGCCGACGGCGACGAGCGCGCCGCCGGTCTGCTCGGCCGCCGCCAGCGACCAGCCGAAGTGGCCGTCCCGCTGCCCCTTCGCCGGCCTGAGCGCCGACACGAGGGGCGGCGCGCCGGGCCTGCCGTGGAAGACGTAGACCGCGCCGGAGTCGGGCCCGCCCTCGCCGTCGGCGTAGGGCGCTCCCACGATCACGTCGAGACAGCGGTCGCCGTCGACGTGCGCGGTCCGCACGGACCAGCCGAAGCCGTCCCCGGCCGCGGGCTCGGGGGCGTGCAGCACGAGTGTCCCGCCGCGCCCGCCTCCGAGCAGGACGTGCACGGCCCCCGCCCCCTCCTTGCCGTCGACCTCGGCGAACGGGTCCGCCGCGATCACGTCGTCGGTCCCGTCGCCATCGGTGTCGGCGGCGCTCGCGGTGGCGCAGCCCGCGCGGGCGGCGGCCGTACCGGACGGCCAGACGGTGGCGGGCAGCAGCACCGCGGCCGGCAGGAGCAGGGCTACCAGGGAGCGCGTGAGCCTCACAGCCGCACCTCCACACCGTCGGCGAAGACCAGCCGGGCGGGTCTGCGCCCCGGCGGCAGATCGAAGATCAGCACTCCGTCGGCCCTGCCTCCCGGGGGGAGCGCCGCCGGCGGAGAGGTGGAGTGGCTCTCGGCGGCGTGTTCGCCGCCCCGGTCGTCCACCAGCCGGGGCCCGGCCGGGACGAGGAGAGCGTCGTTGCCGCCGAGGTTCACCGCCGACCAGCCGATCACGCACAGCGTGGCCGCGGGGGCCGTCGCCTCGCCGTACGACCGCAGGCCGCAGCGCGGCGGCCGGGGGACGAGAAGCTGGGTGTCGTACCCGGCCACCCGGATGTGCCTGCCGACGTCCCCGCCGGGCGTGGGCGTGCCGGCCGTCACCGGCGAGGCCGCCGTGCGGGCGCGCGCACCAAGCGGCTCGTCCCGGCCGGTCACGCTGACCAGCACGGCGGCGGTGACGGCGAGCGCGGCGACCACGGCCGCCGCGGCCATCAGCAACCTTCCACCGCCCCGCCGGCCCGGGGGTGCCGTGGCGATCCCGTCCACGGGGGCCCGTTCACGGGGCGCGTATGCGCGGTTCATCTGCTCCGGCGGCACGGTGACGTCGTCGGTGACCGTCTCGGCCTCGGCGGGGCCGTCGAGGACCCGGGTGGAGCTCTGCTCGGCCGCCACGTTGGCCGGCGGCTCCCACGACCGGCTCAGCATCTCGGTGGCGGCGACGGCGGGGGACACCGCGGGGGAAGAGGTGACGGGCACCACCCCGCTCACCAGGGAGATCAGCAGCTCCTGCGCGCTGGGCCGCCGCCGGGGGTCGCGATCGGTCGCCCGGCGGGTCAGCTCGCCGAGCGGGGCGGGCAGCGCGCCCAGGTCCGGGCGGTCGTTGAGGACGCGCGCGGCGAGCGTGACCACGTCGCCGCGGCCGAAGGGGGGCCGGCCGGTGCCGGCGTAGGCGACCAGACATCCCCAGGCGAAGACGTCCGTCGCGGGGGTGACCTCCTCGCCGCGCACCTGCTCGGGGGCCCACCAGCCGGGGCTGCCGAGCAACTCGCCGGACTGGGTGAAGCCGTGGGTGGCGTCCAGCGCGCGGGCGATCCCGAAGTCGATCACCCGGGGGCCGGTGATGGAAAGGATCACGTTGGCCGGTTTGAGGTCGCGGTGCACCAGGCCCGCCACGTGGATCGCGGCCAGCGCCGCCGCCACGCCGAGCGCCACGCCGTGGAGGGGGCCCGGCTCCAGCGGGCCGTACCGGCTGATCTGCTGGGAGAGCGGAGTCCCGGAGATGTACTCGGTGACCATGTACGGCGTGCCGTCGGCGGCGTCGCCGTTGTCGAGGACCTGCGCGGTGCAGAACGAGGCCACCCTCCGCGCGTTGCTCACCTCGGCGTGGAACCGCGCGGCGAAGTCCTCGTCCAGGTTGAACTGGGCCTTCACCACCTTGACCGCGACCAGCCGCCCGGCCGGGGCGACCGCCAGGTAGACAGTGCCCATGCCGCCCTCACCGAGCCGGCCGAGCAGCCGGTAGGGGCCGACCGCGGGGGGATCGGTGGGGCGGAGCGGCTCGGCGCCGGTCGGTTCCATCTGCGGGTCTCCTAGCGGTACGGCACCGCGCGCTGTCAGGTTATCCACGTCCGCTCCGGCCGTATACGGGATGTCAGGCGCGGAGAAGGACCAGGATGGCGGTCCGCGGCGGGGTCCGCCACGTAATTCGACACGCCGGGATGCCCGACACTGGAGTCATGAGTCTGCTCGGGCCGGTCGAAGTACGCGCGTTGGCGGAGAAGCTGAACCTCCGGCCCACCAAGAAGCTGGGGCAGAACTTCGTGATCGACGGCGGGACCGTACGCCGCATCGTCAGAGTCGCGGGCGTCACCCAGCAGGACGTGGCCATCGAGATCGGGCCGGGGCTCGGCTCGCTCACGCTGGCGCTGCTCCCCGAGGTCGGCCGGGTCGTCGCCGTGGAGATCGACCCCGTGCTGGCGGAGCAGCTCCCGCTGACCGTGGCGGAGCATGCCCCCGAGCTGGCCTCCCGCCTCTCCGTCGTGCACGCGGACGCCCTCCGCGTGACCGCGGGCGACCTCGGCGCCGAGCCCACCGTGCTCGTGGCGAACCTTCCGTACAACGTGTCCGTGCCGGTCGTGCTGCACCTGCTGGAGGCGCTGCCCTCGCTGCGCCGGGGGCTGGTGATGGTCCAGTCCGAGGTCGCCGACCGGCTCGCCGCCGGGCCCGGGTCCAAGGTCTACGGCGTGCCGTCCGCCAAGGCCGCCTGGTACGCCGACGTGCGCAGGGCGGGGCCGGTGGGGCGCAACGTCTTCTGGCCCGCGCCGAACGTCGACTCCGGCCTCGTCTCCCTCGTGCGCCGCGATCCTCCCGCGACCACCGCCTCCCGGGAGGAGGTCTTCGCCGCCGTCGACGCCGCCTTCGCGCAGCGCCGCAAGACCCTGCGGGCCGCCCTGGCCTCCTGGGCCGGTACGGCGGCCGCGGCCGAGGAGGCCCTCGTCAAGGCCGGCGTCGACCCCTCGGCGCGCGGCGAACAGCTCGGCGTGGCGGAGTTCGCCCGCATCGCCGAGCAGCGGCCCGCGTCGGCGCCCCGCATCGCCGCGGGAAGGCCGGGAGCGACCCGGCCGTCCTGATCCGCTCATCCCGAACCGTTCACCTCGCGGCCGTTCACCTCGCGGCCCAGGGGCGGCTCACCCGCGGGCCCCGCTCACGGGGGTCCACGCGGGACGCCGCCCGAGGTAGCACAGCAGCGTCTCGGCCGCGCCGGCCCCCGCGTCCGGCTCGATCGCCTCGGCGTACGCGCCGTACTTCCGGAGCGGCTCGACGATGGCGGTCGCGACGGTCATGAGCGGCGCGGCGATCTCCGGCGACAATGGCGAGGGCCGGCCGGTGGCCACCGCGATGTCCCAGGCGTGGACGGCCGCGTCGAGCGCGCACGCGCCGGACGCCAGCCACGCGGGCATCGCTCCCTGCGGAAGCGGCGTCGCCACCTCGGGGTCGGCGTCCGCGACGCCCGCGTAAGCGGTCGCCGAGGCCTCCAGGGCCCGGTCGAGCAGGGCGAGGGGATCACCCGCCACGCGGCCGGAGGGGGCGAACGGGTCCTCGGACGGCCACGGTCCCCCGGTGATCGCGGCGGAGAAGCCGATCTGGTCGCCCGCCGCGTGCTGGAGCACCTGGGTGACCGTCCACTTCTCGCACGGCGTGGGCAGGTCCCAGCCGTCGGGGCCGACGCCCGTCACGGCCTCGCGCAGGGCATCGTGCGCACGCGTCAGCAGTGCCCGCCAGTCCGCACCCGTGATCTCGTTCATGCTTCGCCCCTTCCCTGCGGAACGGAATGTTCCGCTCTGATAAGCCTATCAGAACGGAATGCTCCGTTCCAGTGTAGAGTGGCCTCATGGTGAGACAGATCGAAGGCAACGCCCCGCCCGGCCGAGCAGGACGGACGGCCCGCAACGACGCCGCGATCCTCGATGCCGCACGCGAGGTGTTCCTCGAGGACCCCAAGGCGCCGATCGCGGCCGTGGCGGAGCGCGCCGGGGTCGGCATGAGCGCCCTCTACCGCCGGTACGCGGGCAAGGACGACCTGCTGCGCCGCCTGTGCCATGACGGGCTGCGCCGTTTCATCGGCGAGGCCGAGGCGGCCGCCGCCGATCTCGACGGCTGGACCGCGCTCGCCGGTTTCCTGGAACGTGTCGTCGCCTCCGACGTGCACTCGCTGACCGTCCGCCTCGCCGGCACCTTCACGCCGACCGCCGAGATGCGACAGGACGCTGAGCGCTCCGCCGAGCTGGCCGCCGGGCTCGTGGAGCGCGCCCACGCGGGCGGGCGGCTGCGCGCCGACGTCGTCGTGGACGACCTGGGCCTCGTGCTGGAGGGATGCGCCGCGATCCGCGTCCCCGACCCGGTCAGGACCGGAGAGCTGCGCCGCCGTCACCTGGCGCTGCTGCTCGCCGGAATGGCGAGCGACCACGCCGCCCCCCTGCCCGGGCCGGCGCCGCGCCCGGGAGAGCTCGACTGGCGCTGGCGTTCCCACCGGGCGGACCCGCACGAGGGCCTGTAGCAGCCGATCTCTTGGTGCGATACCCGGCAGGAGGCGGCCTGCCGGGCGCTCACAGCCGCTCAGCCCGGCGACGCGGCGCGGGAGGCGACCCGGTCGCCCTGATCCGCTCATCCGACCGACCCGCCGAAGTCGACCGCGGTGCTGATCTCATGTGGTCGCCGCCGGGCGGTCAGGCCGGGGGGCTGAGGCACGTAGCCGTCCCCCGGGGCGAGCCAGACGGTCTCCCCGCCGCCCATGGGGACGAGCGCGACGGAGCCGGTGGTCCCCCTGTCGGGGGCGCCGGCGAGCACCCATCCGGCGCCCGCCCCCGCCACGGCCCAGCCGAACCGGTCGCGGGGGCCGGCCCCGCGTGTGAGCGCCACCGAGTCTCCGTCCAGCGAGGTGACGGTCACGGTTCCACTGCCCGGGGCCGCGCCGTACGGCGGGACGCCGTAGGGCGCGCCGATCACGAGGTCGCCGCCGGTCAGAGCCAGGGAGAAGCCGTAGGCGCCATGGCCTCGGATATCGCGGACGGGGAGGAGCTCCCCACCGGCCGGGGTGGCGAACAGCCGCACCGTGTCCACTCCCGGCGCCCCGGCGGCGAGCCAGTCGCTGCCCTCCCACGCACCGGAGGCCAGCGCGTAGCCGAACCGCGCCCCCGCTGAGGGCAGGCGGAACTGCTCGCCGCGCGGCGTCGCCTGGGCGTCCACGTCCCGCAGCACCGTGACAGCGCCCGCCTGGGCCGTCCCCACGCCGGTCTCCTGGCGTCCGGCGCCGTCGTCGGTCTCGTACGGCGCTCCCACGGCCAGGTCAGGACGGGCCGGGTCGCCTCCCAGGGACCCCAGGGCGAGCGACCAGCCGAACAGGTCGCCCGTCTCGCCGTTGCCCTGGACTCCCGGGGAGTCCTGCGTGACCCGGCGCGGAGTGCCGAGCACCTCCCGGCCGCGCAGGCGGAAGACGTAGACGGCCCCCGAGTCCGCCGCCTCAGGGGCGTCCTCGTACGGCGCGCCCACGGCGACCACCCCGGCGCTCGCCGCGACCGACCAGCCGAAGTGGCCTTTCAACCCGGCCAGCGCCGGAACCAGGGTGGTGCTGGGGCGGAATCGTCCCGGCTCCGGTTCGCCGCCCCAGACGATCTGGGCGTAGCCGTCTCCCTCAGGCGAGTAGCCGAAGTCGGGCGAGTCCACGAGCGGCACGGCGCTGAGAGAGGGGGAGCCGACGACCAGGTCGACGCACCCGTCACGGTCGATGTCCGCACGGGCGATCGGGCCCATGGGGATGGCGGGCAGCCGGGTGAGCACCGGCTGGGGACGGACGCGGGGCGGCCCGTCCTCGTCCATGAGCAGCGAGTAGAGCGCACCCTGGCCGGGGGCCGAATGCGCCTGGGCGTCCGGGTCGGCCACGATCAGCTCGGGCAGGCACCCGGTGGCGCCGGCAGGGGCGGGGCCGGCGAGGGAGCCGGTGAGCACGCAGGAGAGGAGCAGCACGCAGGCGGCGGGCACCCGGAGGATCCTCACAACATCACCCGCGTGATCGGGCCGCCGGCGACGAGCCGGCCTTCCAGCCGGGCGGGACGGCGTTCCTTCCGCATGCCGTACTTCACGGTGGTGTACACGAGCCGCTCGCCCGGCTGGACGACCGGCATCGGCCCGGGGACGTCCGACACGGCACGGTGGCTTTCGCCCCGGTCGTCCACCAACTCGGCGAACGGCTCGGCCAGCCGCAGGGGCGCCTGCCCGGGATTGCCGACGATCAGGATCATCCGGCAGGTCTGCCGGTCGGGGTGTCTCCTGCCGCCCGCGTAGTTCGAGTAGCCGCATCCGGCGGTCTGCACGACCAGCCAGGGCGAGTCGAACCCGGTGCCGAGCGGGATGCGCCTGCCGAGGTCGGTCGCCGGCGCGGCGAGAGCCGGGTGAGGCTGCCGCGGACGCACGGCCATCGCGACCCCTCCGGCGAGCAGCAGCGACGCGGTCACCGCGAGGGCGACGTACGCGAGGGTTCGCCGTGGGCGGCGAGGCGCGGGAGGTCTGCCCGCGCTCCCCGCCAGAGTCGGCATGTCACGAAGATCCACGGCTGACGCCTCCGCACTGTCCGGCCGCGACGGCTCAGGGGGTTCAGAGCCTCGTCGCCCGGTTGGACTCGCCGATGGAGGCGGAAGTTCGCGTTCTTCGCATACGATCATGGTGATGGACCGGCTGGCGAAGGGCGGACCCATGGACGAGCCGGTGGGGATGCCGGCGGGAATCGACCCCGGCATCCCGAGCGTCGCCCGCATGTACGACTACTACCTGGGCGGCAAGGACAACTTCCCCTCCGATCGCGCGGCCGCGGAAGAGATCATCGCCATCGCCCGGCGGATGGGCAACGACGCCCGGCAGGTGGCCAGGGAGAACCGGGATTTCCTCGGCCGGGCCGTTCGCCACCTCGCGGAGTCGGGCGTCCGGCAGTTCGTCGACATCGGCGCCGGGCTGCCGACCCAGGAGAACGTGCATCAGGTCGCCCAGCGGTATGCGCCCGGCGCCCGGGTGGTCTACGTCGACAACGACCCCGTCGTCCTCGTCCACGCCCGGGCGATCCTGGCCGGCGACCCCGGCACGATCGTGGTGTCCGGCGACCTGAGGGACCCGTACTCGATCTTCGACGACCCCATGGTGCGCGACCACATCGACTTCGCTCAGCCGTTCGCCGTGCTGCTGGTCGCGGTGCTGCACTTCATCCCGGAAGACGAGGTCGCCTCCGGGGTCGTCGCCCGTATCCGTGAGCGGCTGTCCCCGGGCAGCCACCTCGTGCTGTCCCACATCTACCAAGGTGACGGCGACGAGGCGGTGACCCGAGCGGGCCGGCGGCTCTACTCCACCACGACGTCCGGCGGCATCGCCAGCCGGAATCTCCCGCAGATCGCCTCGTATTTCGAGGGGATGAGCCTCCTGGAGCCCGGCATCGTGCCGGTACAGGCCTGGCGGCCCGAGACGCCCTGGGACGTTCCCGTCGATCTGGAAAGGCCGGGAATCCTCGGGGTCGTCGGCCGTATGGACTGATGCCCGGCTTCCCCGCCGCCAGCCGGTCGGCGCGGGGGACCGGGCCCTATCCGGCTACGCCCGCTCCGAAGTCCAGAGCGTCCCGTCCGGCGGGACCGGCAGCGGTGGGAAGAAGCTCGCGTGAGGCTCCGCTCGACACGCTGCCCGCCGGGGGCGTGGGTGCGCCGGTGGGTGTGAGCGTGCCGGTCGGCGGGAGTGGGCCGGTGCTCGTGAGTGCGACGGTGACGGCCCCGAGGCGGCCCCGGTCGGGGGCGCCGGCCAGGATCCGCCCGTCGGCGGTGCCGCTCACGCTCCAGCCGAAGTGGTCGTACGGCGCCGGCCGCTCCTCGGCGAGCATCCGGCGGCCGGGCGGCCCCGCGAGCGGGACGACGTGGACCGCCCCGCTCTCGGGAGCCCCGGGCCTGCTCTCCCCGGGCGCGCCCACGAGGAGCGACGGCCCTGCGAAGGCGAGCGAGAAGCCGAACCGGTCCCGCTCTCCCGCCGCGTTCCCGCTCGCGCCAGGCCCGTCGCGGAGCAGGCGGACGAAGCGGGGCCCCGAGCCGGTGCGCTGGAAGAGCAGCACGGCCCCCGAGTCGCGGACGCCGCCGGAGTCGGCCGTGGGGGCGCCGGCGGCGAGGTAGCCCTCGCCGTACGCGAGGGAGTAGCCGAAGTGGTCGCCGGCGTGGGACGGCACATCCGCCGTGACGGCGGGCATGTTCCAGCCCGCCCCCTCGTACGACCAGGGCCGCGACGACACGTCGTAGACGACGGTGACGCCGCCGGTGTCGGCCTGGCCGTTGTCCTGGTCCTCGAACGGCGCGCCCACCACCAGGTCGGTCTGGTCGGCCGCGCCGCCGATCCGGCCCAGCGCGAGCGACCACCCGAACATGTCGCCCACCTCGCCACTGCCCGGCACGCGCGGGGTGTTCTGCGTGATCCGCTGCGGCGGCCCCGGGACACGGCCGGTGAACCGGTAGACGTAGACGGCGCCGGAGTCGGTCACCTCGTCGGCGTCCTCGTGTGGTGCTCCCACCGCCACCATGCCGTCGGCGACGGCCAGGGACCACCCGAAGTGGGCCCCTGTCCTCGCCACCGGTGCCCGCAGCTCAAGCCGGGCCGGGGAGCGGCCGAAGTCGCGCCCGCCCCAGTAGACGTAGGCGACCCCGGCTCCCCGCGCCTGCGCCGAGCCCGCGCCGCCGTAGGCGAACGGGGTGGCCACCACGAGGTCGAGGCACCGGTCGCCGTCGACGTGCCCAGTGCGGGCGATCCAGCCCGGCGCGGCCGGATCGAACTCGGTGACCGCGGGGTCCAGGGGCGCTCCCGGCCTGCCGCGCAGCAGGAACAGCCGTCCGGTGCCCGCGTCAGTGCCGTCGGGGCTCGGGGCGAACGGGTCTCCCGCGACCGCGTCCCCCACGCCGTCGCCGTCGAAGTCGGCCGCCCCCGCCGCCGCGCACTCGCCGGTCACCGCCTCGGGAGTCGTCGTGGGGGTCACGGCCGCACCGCAGGTCAGGAGCAGCGCGGCGGCAACGAGCAGCACGCCGGCCGCGCGGGCCACGCGGGAACGCCGTCCACACGCGAAAGGCCGCTCCACGAAAGCGGGCACGCGCGGACCGGCCTCCTGCTTCTGCGGACCGGCCTCGCGAGGGCGGCAGACGGTGCTTGTGCCGTCTCTCACGACGTCTCTCATGACGTCTCGCCCAGGCGTACGTCGAGGGGGGCGGCGCCCGTCAGCACAGGCCCGTACAGGCGGACGGCCGTGCGCCCGGCGGGCAGGGCGTATTCGGCGCCGGCGGAGAGAAGCTCGCCCGGTTGCACGGAGGCGGGCACGGACGTCGAGCCGCCGCTCGCCTCGTGCGCGACGCCCTGGTCGTCCACCAGGGCCGGGGGGCCCGCCAGGTCGGCGGCGGCGCCGCCCATGTTGAGCACCAGCCAGTCGAGCCGGCAGGCCGTGCCGGCGCCGGCGGCCCGGCAGGCGGGGCGTTCCACGACCACCTGCACGTCCCCGATCTCGATCCGGCGGCCGATGTCGTCGGCCCGGCCCGCCGCCGGCCCGCCGTTCTCGCGGCCCGCCAGCAGGCCGACGGCCAGCCCGGCGCCCACCGCGACGGCGACGGCCGCCACGACCAGCCAGATCAGCCGCCGCCCGCGCGAGGAGGCGGGGCGCGGGGCGGCGGGGTGGAGGAGATTGGAGGGCGGGTCCCAGAGCTCCTCGATGACCTGGGTCGCGGGCTCGGAGCGGCCGCCCACGAGGGCGAGCAGCAGCTCCTGGGCGCTCGGCCGGTTGCGCGGCTCGCGGTCGAGGGCCCGGCGCACCAGCCGGTTCAGGGGGTCGGCGAGCGCGCCGAGGTCGGGGTCGGCCTCCAGGACCCGGTGGGCGAGGACCATCGGGTCGCCCTCGCCGAAGGGATGCCGGCCGTTCCCGGCGTACGCCACGAGGCAGCCCCAGGTGAAGATGTCGGCGGCCGGGGTGACGGGGCGGCCCTGGAGCTGCTCGGGGGCCCACCAGCCCGGGGTGCCGACGACCTCGCCGGTCCCCGTGTCCCCGTGGGTGGCGTCCACGGAGCGCGACACGCCGAAGTCGATCACCCGTGGCCCGGACATCGACAAGATCACATTGGCGGGCTTCAGGTCGCGGTGGACGAGCCCCGCCGCGTGGATTGCGGTCAGCGCGGCGGCCACGCCGAACGCGACGCCGTGCAGGGTGCCCGCCTCCAGTGCGCCGTACGTCGTGATCTGGCGGTCCAGCGGCGTGCCCGGGATGAACTCGGTCACCATGTACGGCCGCCCGTCGGCGGTCTCGCCGTGGCCGAGCACCTGGGCGGTGCAGAACGACGCGACCGACCTGGCGTGCTCGACCTCCGAGCGGAACCGCGCGGTGAAGCCGGGGTCGGAGGAGCGCTCGGCCCTGATCACCTTGACGGCCACCCGGCGGTCGTCGCCCGACACACCGAGGTAGACCGTGCCCATCCCGCCCGTGCCGAGGCGGCCCAGCAGCCGGTAGTCGCCGATGGCGGCCGGGTCGTTCGGCGACAGCGGGGCACTCGTGGCGGTGTCGACGTCGATCGGGGGCTCCACATGAACCGGGGATTGCCGTAACCGTACCGGGGCATGTACGGCTTTCGCCCCTATTTATGAGGATCGCTTGGGGCGGTCCCCGGGCAGGTCACGTTAGGCTCGGGTCTCATGTCTGGAGCGAACCGACGAGCCGGGAACGAGCCCGGGATCCGGGGGGACGGCCGATGAGCGCGGTCACCGTGCGGGTGCCGGCGAAGGTCAACCTCCAGCTCGCCGTGGGACCGCTCCGCGACGACGGCTACCACGACCTCGTCAACGTCTTCCACGCCGTCTCCCTGTTCGACGAGGTCACCGCCGCGGAGCCGGATGACCGGAGCGCTCCCGGCGCCACGGTCACGGTCCGGGTCGAGGGCGAGTCGGCCGCCGACGTGCCCGCGAGCGACGACAACCTGGCCGTCAGGGCGGCGCGGGCGCTCGCCGGCTGGGCCGGCCGCTCCTACCGGGCCGATCTGCTGATCCGCAAGGCGATCCCGGTGGCCGGCGGGATGGCCGGCGGCAGCGCGGACGCGGCGGCCGCGCTGGTCGCCTGCAACGAGCTGTGGGGCCTCGGCCTGCCGCTCGCCGACCTCATGGAGATCGGCGCGGACATCGGCAGCGACGTGCCGTTCGCGCTGCTCGGCGGCACCGCCGTGGGCACCGGGCGGGGGGAGCGGCTCACCGCCCTGCCGACCTCGGGCGTCTTCCACTGGGCGTTCGCGCTCGCCGACGGCGGCCTGTCCACCCCGCGCGTGTACGGCGAGTGCGACCGCCTGCGCGCGGACGCCGGGGAGGAGGCGGCATGGCCGTCGGTGAGCGAGCCGCTGCTCGCCGCCCTCCGGGAGGGTGACGCCGGGCGGCTCGGGCGGGCTCTGACGAACGACCTCCAGCCCGCCGCCCTGGCCCTGCGCCCGTCGCTGGAAGGCACGCTCCGCGCCGGCCGCGGGCGGGGTGCGCTCGGCGCGATCGTGTCCGGCTCCGGCCCGACGTGCGCGTTCCTCGCCGAATCCGAGGCACACGCCGCCGAGCTCGCCGCCGCGCTCAAGGGCGCGGACGGCTGCCGGGCCGCCGTCACCGCCTCCGGGCCCGTCCCCGGGGCCACGGTCGCCGGATAGGCTTTACGGGCGATGAACCTGGTCAATCTGGAATCCGTCTCCCACGCCTTCGGGCCGAAGCCGCTGCTCGCCGATGTCTCACTCGGGATCGAGGAGGGCGACCGCATCGGCGTCGTCGGCCGCAACGGCGGTGGCAAGACCACCCTCATCTCGATCATCGCGGGAAATCTGCGCCCCGACAGCGGCCGGGTCACGCACACCCGTGGCATGCGCGTCGGCACGCTGGCCCAGCGCGACGACTTCGACCCCGAGGCCACCGTGGGCGAGCTGGTCCTGCACGGCAGGGCCGAGCACGAGTGGGCCGGGGACGCCGGGATCAGGGAGGTCCTGGCGAACCTGCTCGGCGACGTCGACCTGACCTCGCCCGCCGCCGCCCTGTCCGGCGGTGAGCGCCGCCGCACCGCCCTCGCCCGCCTGCTCATCGGCGAGCACGACCTCCTCATCCTCGACGAGCCGACCAACCACCTCGACATCGAGGCCATCGCGTGGCTCGCCGGACACCTCGCCCGCCGCAAGTCGGCCCTGCTGGTCGTCACCCACGACCGCTGGTTCCTCGACGCGGTCTCCACCCGCACCTGGGAGGTCGTGGACGCCTCCGTCGAGCGGTACGAAGGGGGCTACGCGGCGTACGTGCTGGCCAAGGCCGAGCGGGCGCGCGTCGCGCAGGCGACGGAGGACCGCAGGCAGAACCTCATGCGCAAGGAGATCGCCTGGCTGCGGCGTGGCCCGCCGGCGCGGACGTCCAAGCCGAAGTTCCGCATCAACGCCGCCGAGGCGCTGATCGCCGACGAGCCGCCCGCGCGGGAGACCGTCGAGCTGCTCAAGTTCGCCTCCGCGCGGCTCGGCAGGACGGTGTACGACCTGGAGGGCGTCACCCTCCACGCGGGCGGCCCCGGCGCCGGCCCGCTCGTGCTCGACGACTGCACCTACCAGTTCGGCCCCGGCGACCGCGTCGGCCTGATCGGGGTCAACGGCTCGGGCAAGTCATCGGTGCTCCGCCTGCTGTCGGGCACGGTGACGCCCGACTCCGGCCGCCTCGTACGGGGCAAGACCGTGAAGCTGGCCCACCTGTCCCAAGAGCTCGCCGAGCTCGACCCCTCGCGGCGCGTGCTGGAGACCGTGGAGGAGGTGCGCAAGTACATCCAGGTCGGCAAGAAGGAGTGGTCGGCCTCCCAGCTCCTCGAACGCCTCGGCTTCAAGGGCGAGGCCCAGTGGAAGGTCGTCGGCGACCTGTCCGGCGGCGAGCGCCGCCGTCTCCAGCTCCTCAGGCTGATCATGGACGAGCCGAACGTGCTGCTGCTCGACGAGCCCACCAACGACCTCGACATCGAGACGCTGACCGAGCTGGAGGACCTGCTCGACGGCTGGCCCGGCACGCTCGTCGTGGTCAGCCACGACCGCTACTTCCTGGAGCGCGTCGCCGACCGCTGCGTGGCGCTTCTCGGGGACGGCAGGCTGTCCATGCTCCCGGGCGGCGTGGAGGAGTATCTGGAGCGCCGGGCGGCCGGTGCGGCCCTGTCGGCGCGCGCCGCCGCGACGGCCGCCGCCCCGCCCGCGCCCACGGGCCAGGAGCCGCAGGCCCCGGCGGGCCTTTCCGCCAAGGAGCTGCGGGAGCTGCAGAAGGAGCTCAACCGGCTGGAGCGGCAGGTCGACCGCCTCAGCGAGCGGGAGGCCCGGCTGCACGCCGAGATGGCGGAGGCCGCGAGCGACTTCGAGCGCCTGGGGAAGCTGGACGCGGAGCTGCGGGAGGTCGGCGTGCAGAAGGAGGCGGTCGAGGCCGAGTGGATGGAGCTCGCCGAGCGCCTCGACGCGTCGTGAGACCGTCACCTGCACGTGCCCGCGCGGCCATCGGGAAGTCAACTCTGACGTGATCGCGAGGCCGTACGGTTTCGTGGTGCCGGTGTGACCTTCGTCACATACGCCTAGACCGGTCCAGTGGCCGGGCCGGCGGCATCCCGCACATGATCAGCAGAAACGTGGGAGACCTCCAACGACCCGGAAGTGGGGGCGCCAGTGGAACGCTCTTTCGTTCTCCCCAACCCCACCGGTTTCTCCTATACCTTCTCCCTTGTTCCTTTACTGACGAATGGGGCGCAAGTGACGCCTCACGACAGACCAGGGAGAACCCCCTTGAAGCGCACCCTCGCTCTCGGTGGCGTCGCAGCCGGCCTTCTCGCCGCCGCTGCCGTCGCCGCCCCCGCCGCCAACGCGGCCGGTGACACCTCCAGCACCCCGCTGGCCAACACCAACCTCGCCGCTCAGCAGGTCGCCGCGTTCTGGTACGGCGAGGCCAAGGCGAACCTGATCAACGCCACGCCGTACAACGTCGAGACCACGATCCCGGCGAAGCACGTGTCGACCGGTGGGCCGTCGGCCGACAGCAAGCCCGGCACCGTGCCGGCGATCGGTGACGAGAAGAAGTCGACCTCGAAGTCGAAGAACGTCAACCTGCCCAAGACCACGGGCAAGGTGTTCTTCATCGGCGCGGACCACAAGCCGCACTGGTGCTCGGCGACCTCGGTGCAGTCGCAGTACCACAACCTGGTCGCCACGGCCGGGCACTGCGTGTACGACACCGAGTCGAACAAGGCGACGCTCGACAAGTGGGTCTTCATCCCGGGTTACTACCAGGGCAAGACCCCGTGGGGCATCTACGTCGGCAAGCAGGCGTTCACGCACTACGACTTCGACGTCTACGAGGACGGCGACCGCGACTACGCGTTCGTCACCGTCTACAACGGCGTCCTGCCGACCAGCGCCTCCGTGTCGAAGGACCCGCTGACCTTCGAGACCAAGGCCGAGGCCGAGAAGAAGAAGGCCGAGCTGGAGGCCGACAAGTCCAACGGCTACTCGAACCTCACCATCGAGCGGAAGGTCGACACCACCACGGTGGGCGCCGCTCCGGCCGGCTCGGAGTTCGAGAAGACCTACGTCACCCTCGACACCTGGAAGAAGCTGAACCCGCAGCCGGCTGCCTGGGGCGGGTTCAAGCCGAACACCGGTGTCACCGACGCGGCCACGTTCAACAGGCCGCAGGGCTGGCCGGGCAACAACAAGGTCTCCGCCGACGGCAAGACCTACTACTTCGAGGTCAAGTTCGGCCGCAGCACGAAGTACATCACCCGTACCTTCTGGATCAACTACGACGTCGACTACTCCGTGGTCGGCAAGGCGCTGTGGATCGGGCTCAAGGACGTCGGTCGCCTCGGCGACAACGTCGGTGGCCAGGGTCTCGCCTACAACCAGAAGATCGGCCAGCCGGTCTTCGTGTTCGGCTACCCGAGCGGCTCGCACCCGGACGGCAACCACGCCTTCTCCGGCAAGACGCTCAAGTGGAGCTACGGCAAGACCTTCGCGGCGACCGCTCCGGCGATCAAGGGCGACGAGCTCGTGGGTGTGAAGTCCTCCTTCACCAGTGAGGGCTCCATCGGCTCCTCGTGGCTGCTGAAGTACAGCAGCAACCGTCGTCTGGGCTACCTGAACGGCGTGACCATCGGCGTCTCCGACTCCGACAAGAACAACCGCATCGACACCAGCGTCTCCCCGTACTTCGACGGTGAGCTCTACGGCGTCTACAGCGCGGCGAAGGCCCTCTGGTCCGGCAAGATCGTCTGATCTGCCTTCTGACCTGACGAAGGGGCCCGGCTGCCAGCCGGGCCCCTTTGCGCTTGTCCGGCCTCGTGAGCGCGTCTGGCGAAGGCGTGCGCGGGGCTCAGCTGGGAGGCGACCCTTCGCGCACCCGCGACGGCGCCTGGTGAGGCCGCGGAACCTTCGAGGAACTGATCCGAAGCCGCATCTAGAGCCATCTAGGACGTGATCGTGGGGCCGTACGGTTTCGTGGTAGGGGTGTGACCTTCGTCACATTCTCCCTAGACCGGTCCATCGATCGGCGTCGGCGTAGCTGACCGAATCCTGTGGATGATCAGGAGAAACGTGGAAAACCTCCAATGATTACGGAGGAGTTGCGTACCCCAGGGGCCTCTAGTGGAACGCTTGATTACCCACATTCACAGCTATTTCTCATATAACTTCTCCCTTGTTCCTTTACTGACGGATGGGGCGCAAGTGACGCCTCACGACAGACCAGGGAGAACCCCCTTGAAGCGCACCCTCGCTCTCGGTGGCGTCGCGGCCGGCCTTCTCGCCGCCGCTGCCGTCGCCGCCCCCGCCGCCAACGCCGCTGGCGACACCTCCAGCACCCCGCTGGCCAACACCAACCTCGCCGCTCAGCAGGTCGCCGCGTTCTGGTACGGCGAGGCCAAGGCGAACCTGATCAACGCCACGCCGTACAACGTCGAGACCACGATCCCGGCGAAGCACGTGTCGACCGGTGGGCCGTCGGCCGACAGCAAGCCCGGCACCGTTCCGGCCATCGGTGACGAGAAGAAGTCGACCTCGAAGTCGAAGAACGTCAACCTGCCCAAGACCACGGGCAAGGTGTTCTTCATCGGCGCCGACCACAAGCCGCACTGGTGCTCGGCGACCTCGGTCCAGTCGCAGTACCACAACCTGGTCGCCACGGCCGGGCACTGCGTGTACGACACCGAGTCGAACAAGGCCACCCTCGACAAGTGGGTCTTCATCCCGGGTTACTACCAGGGCAAGACCCCGTGGGGCATCTACGTCGGCAAGCAGGCGTTCACGCACTACGACTTCGACGTCTACGAGGACGGCGACCGCGACTACGCGTTCGTCACCGTCTACAACGGCGTGCTCCCCACCGGCGACACGGTCACCACGAAGCCGGCCGGGCCCTACGAGACCAAGGCCGAGGCCGAGGCCGCGCTGGCGAAGTTCAAGGCCGACAAGACCAACGGCCACTCCCGCCTGTGGATCAAGCCCTACGTGGACTGGGCCCACAAGGTCGTCGTCGGCACCCCGGGTTCGTACAAGTTCGCGGCCAGCGTCGCTCAGCTTGCGGTGGACCCGAGCACCATCAACTCGGCGCGGACCACCCTCGAGACCCAGGCCAAGGCTCACACCAGCGACTCCACCTTCAGCGACAACACGTGGGGCGTCAAGGTCACCAAGGTCACCACCGGAACCGACGGATGGAACTCGACCGACGCCACGAAGCAGACGGAGTTCATCTACACCGTCGGCGCGGACAAGTACAAGGCCACCTTCTGGGGCAACTTCGACGTCGACTACAAGATCTACGGCAAGGTCCACTGGATCAACCTCAAGGACGTCGGCCGCCTCGGTGACAACGTCGGTGGCCAGGGTCTCGCCTACAACCAGAAGATCGGCCAGCCGGTCTTCGTGTTCGGCTACCCGAGCGGGTCGCACCCGGACGGCAACCACGCCTTCTCCGGCAAGACGCTCAAGTGGAGCTACGGCAAGACCTTCGCGGCGACCGCTCCGGCGATCAAGGGCGACGAGCTTGTCGGCGTGAAGTCCTCCTTCACCGGTGAGGGCTCCATCGGCTCCTCCTGGCTGCTGAAGTACAACAACAGCCGTCGTCTGGGCTACCTGAACGGCGTGACCATCGGCGTCTCCGACTCCGACAAGAACAACCGCATCGACACCAGCGTCTCCCCGTACTTCGACGGTGAGCTCTACGGCGTCTACAGCGCGGCGAAGAACCTCTGGTCCGGGAAGATCGTCTGATCCGTCTCCTGACGGAACAGACTGTCACCTGACAGAACGGAAGGGCCCGGCATCCTGCCGGGCCTTTTTGTTTGCTGCCTTGATCTGGTGGCTATGGAGCGTGGTGGAGATCGCGCGGGGGGCGCCTCCAATTCAGGGACGGGTTTCGAGCCGTTCGGGAAGGGCTTTCAGTTGTTTGGGAGCGGACGTTCGGTCGTTTGGTAGATCTTTCGTACGACGTCTGTGACCTGGTGTTATGCCCGGGCTTTGCACCGTGTTTTGTCGGTGGCGGTCGATAGCGTGGGGGTTGTTGGACCGTTCCGGCGGGGTGAAGGGGGTGCTTGGGGTGTCAGTTGGTTCGATCGATGACTGTTCGGCCGAGGAGCACTCCTCGCCCGTGCCGGCCTTCTCCTTCGCCATGGGTGCCGGCATTGGCGCCGGTGGTGTGAAGGGGGCGGTTCCGGAGCTGTTGAAGGGCACCCCGCTCGATCCGTGTTTCGCCTTGCCCGGCAGAGATGACCGTAACGCTGGTGGCGGCGTTCCGGTGGGCGGGTTGCCCGGCGGTGAGTGGTCAGTCGCCGGTGATGCGGTGGGCGACCCGGGCGACGCCGGTGTTGGTGCCGGTGTTGGTGCCGGTGCCGGTGTTGGTGACACTGGTGTTGGGGTGGCGGGGTCGGGTGTGTTGGCGGGTGAGTTGCTGGCGATCGCCGGGCGGTTGGCGGTTGCCGCTGTGCCGGACGTCCCGGCGTTGTGCCTGGATGAGGCGGAGACGTTGATACGGGCGCGGGATCTGGTGACGTCGGCGTTGGCGGCCCGGGTGGAGCGGGTGCATGTCACTGGTGAGGTCAAGGCGCATGGGCATGCCTCCACCGGGACCTGGCTCCGCTCCAGCACGCCCATTCCCAGCTCGGCCACCACAGACCCAGCCGCCACAGACCCAGCCGCCACAGATCCCGTCACTGCCGACCCCGCCACCGGCCTGGCCAATCCCGATCTCCTCTCTCCCGGTGCGGGCGCCACTGTTGCGGACCGCACGGCAGGCGCGCCCATCAGCAATGACGCGGCCGGTCCTGGTGGGGGATCAGTCGGCAGGGTCGGGCCGGGGATGGGGAAGGCGGGTGCGGCTCAGCTGATGCGGATGGCCGTGGAGTTGGCTCGTTTGCCGGTGATCCGGGAGCGGTTTGCTTTGGGTCTGTTGCCGGAGGGGTCGGTGGAGGCGATCACGGCGGTGACGGCCAAGTTGGGTGATGAGGACGCGGTGCGGGCTGAGCCGATCGTGGCGGAGTTGGCCGGGAGCGGTTCTCCGGCGGAGATCGCCAAGGTCGGCCGGTACCTGCGGGAGTTGCTGAATCCGGGGACGCTGGACGAGGAGTGCGACGACGATTATGCCGCCCGGTTTTTGTTGTTGCGGCAGTCGCGTACCGGTGGGGTGGAGGGGGAGTTCCGCCTTGCGCGGGAGGCGTCCGCCGCGCTGGTGGAGTTCATGACGGCCTATGCCCGTCCCAAGGACAAAGACGACGACCGGCCGTTGCGGGTGCGCCAGGCTGACGCGTTCGCGGCTTTGCTGACCAAGAAGGTCTCCAGCGAGTTGCTGGTCTTGGTGCGCGCCGAATCCATGCCCGACGACGTACCTGCCGCACCCGGCATGGACGACAGCAGCGACATCGATCCCCAACAGTATGGCGACGCCCCCTGGCAAGACTCCGACCCCCAGCAGGATGAGGACGGCCCACGGCAGCAGGACGACAGCCCCTGGCAGGGTGACGGCCCCCGGCAGCAGGATGACGACGGCCTCCGGCAGGAGACTGCCCACCCTGCCCGCACACCGGACGAGCCGACCGCTGCCACCCCCGACCCGGCCCCCAGCCCGACCGCCGGGCCTCGCGACGACGGCGCAGTCACCGACAACGCCGTAGCAACCGGCGACCCGGCCACCGAGCCCGGCCAGCCCGCAAAGCCTGCCGGCCCCGCCAAGCCCACCGAGCCTGGTCAGGCTGTCGGCCCCGCCAAGCCGATCCCCACCCCGGCCCTCCAGCCGGACACCGAAACCCACCAACCCGATCCTCCCCGGCTACCCGAGGAGCACTCCCGCCAGCAGGCACCACCCGGCGGGACATCCCCGCCCGGGCACGATCACCCACAACCGGACACAGGCACACGCGCGGGTACCGGCACGGGCGTGGGCGCCGGCACGCGCACCGGCCCGTGCACAGACACGGGCGCGGGTATGGGAAGCGGAAAACACGCGGACCGGGACGCGCATGCGGGCACCGACGCGTATGCGGGCGCCAGCGGGTCCGCGGGCATCGGTGCGGGCAGCGGGGGACGCGCAGACCGGGGCACCCAAGCGGATACCAGAGCGTCTGCGGATGCGTGTCGGACGTGTGGGCATGCCCCGGATCGGCTTGCGCCTGGGTTGCTGATCGCCACCGGGCATCTGCTGCCGATCAGCGACATCCACCGCCTGGCCCGCACCTCACGCCTGACCCGCCTGGTCATCAACGCCCAAGGACAAGTCCTCGA
>NZ_JBEZDW010000037.1:0-87495 GCF_040802045.1 Microbispora sp. NPDC049125
ACCCCCGCCACCCCCGCCACCCCCGCCACCCCCGCCACCCCCGCCACCCCCGCCACCCCCGCCACCCCCGCCACCCCCGCCACCCCCGCCACCCCAGCCACCGCAGCCACCGCGACCGCCGCCGCCCCGGCCGCTCGCGTCGCCGACGCCGTCGCCGAGGCGATCTCCGCCGGGCTGCTGGAGGAGGTGCCCGGCTCCGGCGGGCAGGAGCTCGCCTTCACCGGGGCGCTGAGCAGGGGTGTCGTGTACCACGGCCTGGAGTGCCGGCACCGCCGGGAGCTGCACCGCCGGGCGGCGGCCAGGGGCGGCTCCGCGGCGCTGTGGCACCGGATCGCCGCCGCCGACGGCCCCGACGAGCGGCTCGCCGCCGACGTCGAGCGGGAGGCGAGCGGCCATCTCACCAGAGGCGAGATCACCCTCGCCGCCGCCCGCCTGCGCCAGGCCCTGGACCTGACCCCCCATGGCCCGGGCCGTACGCCACGGCTGATCGCGGCCATGGAGGCGCTGCTCGTCGCGGGAGACCTCGCCACCAGCCTCGACTACCAGGGCGAGCTGGCCGCCGCGCCGCCCGGCGCGTGGCGTGACTACGTCGCCGGCTACCAGCTCCTGCTGGCCGGTCGCGTCCCCGAGGCCCGGAGCACGCTGCTGCGCGCGCTCGACACCCTCGGGACGTCCGGTGCCGGGAGGACGGACGCCGGGCCGCCCGATCTGCGGGCGCGGATCGCCGCCCAGCTCGCGATCATCAGCGTGCTGACGGTGTCGTGCCCGGAGATGATCGAGTACGGCCGGATGGCGGTGGCCGCGGCCGGCGAGCCCTGGGTGGCGGCGTTCGGCTGCTTCGCCCGGTCGCTCGGCCTGGCGGTGGCCGGGCGGAGCGGCGAGGCACTGGAGTCCCTCGCCGGGGCGGACGCGCCGGGGGCGCCCGGAGGACTGGACGGGCTGGTCGCCCGCGGCATGATCCGGTTGTGGGCCGACGACCTCGACGGCGCCGGCCGCGATCTGGCCCTGGCGGTCGAGCGGGCGACCAGAGGGGAGGCCCTGCGCATCGGGCAGGCGCTCGGCTTCCTGGGCGAGGTCGAGTATCGCAGGGGGGCGCTCGGCGAGGCCGTCCTCCACACCGAGCTGGCCGTCGGCGACGCGGAGGAGAACGACAGGGTGTGGGACTACCCCATGCTGCACGCTCTCGCCGGCTACCCACTGGCGGCGCGTGGGGAGTGGGAACGCGCGCTGTGGCACGCCGAGCGTGCCACGGCGAACGCTCGCCTGGTCGGCACCCCCGCGGCGCTGTCGTACGCCGCGGCGTGCCGGGTGGCGCTGGCGCAGGCACGCGGGCAGGCCGCCTGGCTGCTCGACGCGGCGGGCGAGGTCGACGGCTTCTATCCGTCGCCGGAGCCGGGCACGCACCTGCTCGGCCCGCTGCGGGCCGACGCCCTTTCCCGCCTCGGCCGTCCCGACGAGGCAGGTGAGGCGCTGGACGCGTTCGTCGCCGCGCTCGGGAAGACGGGCAGGCGGTCGGCGTGGCTGGGCGTCGCCCGCGTCCGCGCCCAGATCGCCCTGGCCCGGGGTGACCACCGTGAGGCGCTCGGGCACTGCCGGCAGGCCGCCTCGCTCGCCCGCGAGGCGGGCCTCCGCCTGGAGGCCGCCCGCGTGGACCTGCTGGCCGGCGCCTGCCAGGCCGCCGCGGGGCGGCGTGCGGCGGCGGAGCGCGCGCTGCGGGCGGCGCTGGGGGAGTTCGCCAGGATGGGCGCCACCGCCTATGTGGCGCAGACTCTCGAAGTCGCCGGCGCGGCCGGGCTGTCGCTGGACGCCCCGCCGGCGGCGCTCGGCGTTCTGACCCCGGCGGAGCGGGCCGTGGTGACGCTGGTGTGCCGGGGGCTCACCAACCGCGAGATCGCCGATGCGCTGGTGGTCAGCAGGAAGACGGTCGAGTTCCACCTGACCAACGTCTTCCGGCGGCTCGACGTCACCACCCGCACGGAGCTGCGCGAGGTGCTCGGCACGCCGTGACCCTCGCCTCATGGCGGCCGGAGAGGCCGGGCCAGGGTGGCGGGGGCAAATGACTGGGGGCCCACCCGGAAGCCGGGGAGCGCGGCCCCGCCCTACGCTGATCGTCCACCGAGCGGCGCCCTGACCTCGCCGCTCGACCCGCAGGAAGGCTCGATCGACCATGCGCAAACACGCGCGCAACGCGATGTCCGCGATGGCTGTCGCATCGGTGGCGGCGGCGTCCGGCCTGGCCGCCCCCGGCCCTTCATGGGCCGCCGCTCCGCGGTCCGCGGCGGGCGAGACCCGGCAGGCCGTCGCCTCGACCGGTCACGCCGGATCAGGGGAGGCCCACCGGAACGGCGGTCCGACCAACGGCTTCTCCCCGAGGGGCCCGTGGAACACGAAGCTGCCGAGGAACGTGCCGCTCGCCTCCAACTCACAGGCCATCGTGAACAACATCAAGCTGGACAAGCAGAACTACTACGGCTCCTGGGCGATCAACACGGACACGTACTCGGCGCCGATCTACACCGTCGGCCCCCACACCCCCCGCAAGCGGTGGACCTTCTCCGACTGCCTCAACCTGCCGCATCTCGCCCCCGTGATCGCCGGCAGCCTGGCGGCGGTGCCCACGCCGCCCGACATGCTGGTCTCCCAGGGAAGCGACGGGGAGGTGGCGATCTACCAGCCGTCCACCGACACGTACTGGGACTTCTGGCGCGCTGAGAAGAACGCGGCGGGGGAGTGGTCGGCCTGCTGGGGCGGCAAGATCGAGCACTACTCGCGGAACCCGGGCATCTTCACCAACCCGCTGGGCGCGACGGCGACGGGGCTGCCGCTGGGGGCGTTCGCGATTCGCATCGAGGAACTGCGCCGGGGGCGGATCGACCACGCGATCAACATCCTCACCGTCCGCACGAGAGCCGGTTGCGTCTCCTGGCCGGCCACCCGCACCGACGGCTACGTGGAGGACGAGGACATCCCCTGCGAGGGCCAGCGGTTCCGGCTCGACCCGGCGTTCGATGTGAACACGCTCACCAGCCCGGCCGCGCGGACGATCGCGCGGGCGATGCAGGAGTACGGGCTGATCATGACCGACAAGAGCGGGGCGCTGGTCACGCAGGCGGAGGATCCCCGGCCGTACATGGCGCGGCACGGCGGGCCGGACCCCTACATCGAGCTGTTCGACCCCGATCACCTGGTGCCCGACGGTTCGGAGAAGTACCTGGTGCTGTCGGAGATCCCGGTGGAGCGGCTGCAGGCGCTTCCGCTCGACTACGGCAGGCCCGGGCCGGGAAACGGCTGAACGGCGGGCCCCAGGGTGAGGGCCGGGTGCGCCGGCGATCCGCTCGAGGATGCTTCCCGCGGTGTGATCCACGGTGACTTCGCACCCGCTATGCCGCCGGTCAGTTCCACCAGTCCCGCTCGGGCAGCCTGAGCCACATGTCGGGTTGGTCGATGATCGATCGGTTGTCGGTCGGCCGCACGCCCGCACCGGCGAAGCAGTAGGCCACGGCTTGGTGGTGGTAGAGGTAGGCGGCGAGGATCTCCTCGGCGGGCTCGTCGGCGGATACGTCACCCCCGCCGGGGTGGGTGTCCCACTCCTCGATGATGCCGTCGCGGGCGACGGCTCCCTGGTTGCCGCTCTTGGGATTGGCGAACAATCCGTAACAGACAGTGCCCACCGACAGGCACTTCATGACGCCGGGGGTGGAGGCGACGTATGCCGACGACTGGAAGACGACGCATCCGCCGGGCACGTCCGTGACGCCGACGACGGCCAGGCTGCCGTCCTCGTCCGCCCAGGGGTCCTCCATGAGCTCTTCGACATCGGCGTCGTCGATCGGTGCCGCCTCCAGCCGCCGTGCCGCTTCGGCCGCGGTGATGCCGGCCACACAGGCGAGGCTGTAGCCGTCGTGGTCCAACCGCCCCAACGCGGCGATCAGATGCCCGGCTTCGGCCACGGCGGCGGACTCGGCGGCGGACAGGCCCGGCTCGCCATCGGGAAGACCGAACAGGTCAGGGGCGGGAGTGGCGAGGCTGAGCCGTCCGGGGGACCAGCCGTTCATCATCGGCCGCCACGGGTCGGCTCCGGCGGCGACCAGCGCGCGGGCGTTGCCGGGGCGGTTGGCGAAGACCGCCGCCCAGAGCGCGGTGCGACCTTCGTACTCCGCGTCGACGTCGTCAACGCGCCGGGCCAGCTCCGTGACCACCTCGGGTGAGCCGCACTCGGCCGCGGCGTGCAGCGGCCGTCCGTGGAAGGAGACCCCTGAATTCGGGTCGGCGCCCGCGTCGAGCCGGGCGCGGACCAGGCTGAGTTTCGTCCAGCCGTCCCAGCCGATTCCGGACCATCCGGTTCCCTCGTCGACGACCACGGCACTCCTCGGGGAGACACAGGTATGTGTGATCGCCGATCATGACATACGGGGCCGACAGTTTCGGGCTGGGGCCGCAGTCGTCACGGCGAGAGGGCGGCGTCCTGCGACGGCCATGGCGGTCGGTGAGAGGCCGGCTCAGCCGGCGAAAAGTCAGCGGACCCGCTGAAACGGGAGCCCAGCCGAAAAGCGTCCCGCACTGGGATTCGAACAGAGGTGGAGACGGGATTTGAACCCGTGTACGCGGCTTTGCAGGCCGCTGCCTCGCCTCTCGGCCACTCCACCGAGCGAGGCCCTCGTGATCAAGACCTCTTGGAGAGCGGAAGACGGGATTCGAACCCGCGACCCTCACCTTGGCAAGGTGATGCTCTACCACTGAGCCACTTCCGCGTGCGCCTCATGGCGACGAGGCCACTGTATCGGGTTTTCGGCGCGTGTGTGTACTCAGAGCGGCTTGGCGGTGGCCTTGCGGAACACCCGCCCGGCTCCCCGCTCGACGGCGGGCAGCATCAGGAAGATCTCCAGGATGCGGGTGAGCCGGTGCACCTCGCTGCGGTGGAACGCGGGCCCCTCGGCCCGGGCCAGCGTCAGCCCGAGCGCCAGCGGGGGGAGCGGGGCGACGATCATGTGCACTCCGGACGGCAGCGTCACGGCGGCCGGACGGCCGGGCGTCTCGTCGGGGAAGGGCACCTCGGCGGGCGCCCGCCAGCTTGAGTAGACGATCGAACGGGGGCTCTTCTCGGTCGCCGCCGCCGCCCAGTCGGCGCTGAACAGCACCGGCATGGAGTCGATCAGCGTGGCCAGCGCCCGGTCGCCCGCCGTGGTGAGGAATTTCAGGATCTCCAGCTCCGGATAGGTCCCGGGCGCCTCCCTGGTGGTCCAGACGCCCTCGACCGCGACTCCGTCCATCGTCTCCAGGGAGCGCAGCAGCTCGTCCCGGGGAGCCGCGTCCGGCCAGTAGACCGTGAAGTCGTCGAGCGCGCGGCCGTCGCCCCGGTCGAGGACGGTGACCTGGGTGATGTCGGCGCCTGCCGATCCGAGCGCCCGGGTCACCTGGCCGAGCGAGCCGGGACGGTCCGGCAGGGCGATTCTGAGCCGTAGCAGCACGATGACCTCCTCACCCTCGGTCCAGGCCAGATTACCGGACAAAACCCCCACATCCATGATCTTGTACGGTTCACCGCCGGGACCGGGGAAAATGAAGAGGTGAAAATCGGCACGTTCGACGTCTGGCCCCCCGTGGTGCTGGCTCCCATGGCGGGCATCACCAACATCGGCTTCCGCACGCTGTGCCGGGAGCAGGGCGGCGGCCTGTTCGTGTCCGAGATGATCACCTCGCGGGCGCTGGTGGAACGGGTGCCGCTGACGTTCCAGATGATCCGGTTCGGGGAGGCGGAGACCCCCAGGAGCATCCAGCTCTACGGCGTCGACCCGAAGATCATCGGAAGGGCGGCCAGGATGATCTCCGAGGAGGGCCTGGCCGACCACATCGACCTCAACTTCGGCTGCCCGGTGCCCAAGGTCACCAGGAGGGGCGGCGGGTCGGCCCTGCCGTACAAGCGGAACCTGCTGCGCGCGATCCTCAAGGAGGCGGTCGCCGGCGCCGGGTCGCTGCCGGTGACGATGAAGATGCGCAAGGGCATCGACGACGACCACCTGACCTATGTCCAGGCCGGCCGGACGGCCGTCGAGGAGGGCCTGGCCGCCGTCGCCCTCCATGCCCGCACGGCCAGGCAGCACTACGGCGGCACCGCCGACTGGGACGCGATCCGGCGGCTCAAGGACGCCGTGCCGGAGATCCCCGTGCTGGGCAACGGCGACATCTGGAGCGCCGACGACGCGCTGCGCATGGTCGCGGAGACCGGCTGCGACGGGGTGGTGATCGGCCGGGGCTGCCTCGGGCGGCCATGGCTTTTCCGCGACCTCGACCGGGCGTTCGAGGGCTCGGCGGAGCGGACGCGCCCCACCCTGGGCGAGGTCGGCGCGATGATGCTGCGCCACGCCGGCCTGCTCTGCGAGGTCGTCGGCAGCGAGCGGCACGGCCTGGCCGACTTCCGCAAGCACGTGGGGTGGTACCTCAAGGGCTTCGTCGTCGGCGCCGACACCCGGCGGGCCCTCACCTCGGTGAGCACGCTGACGGAGCTGGCCGGGCGGATCGGCGAGCTGGACGGCGACCTGCCCTGGCCCGACGAGGCCGACGGCCCGCGCGGCAAGAGCGGGGAGAGGTCGAAGGTGGCGCTCCCGCACGGCTGGCTCGACGATCCCGACGACGCCACCGTTCCAGGGGCCGGCGCCGAGGACGCCACGTCGGGCGGCTGAACCGGCTGGGGCCGAACCGGCGCGGGGCTGCACCGGCGGCTACATGCGGGCCAGTCCCGTGACGTGGAGCACGGCGTGGCCCGCCTCGTCGGAGGCGGCCAGGTCGACCTCGGCGCCGATGCCCCAGTCGTGGTGCCCCGCCGGGTCGTCGATGACCTGGCGGACCCGCCAGAGCTCCTTCTCCTCCTCGATCTGCAGCAGCGCCGGGCCGCGGGCCGCCGGGCCGGTGCCGATCTCGTCGTGCTCGTCGTAGTAGGCGTCCAGGCCGGCCGCCCACTCCACGTCGGGATAGAGCTCGACCAGCTCCTCCTCGCGGTCCAGGGCCGCCAGCTCCACCATGCGGAACATCGCGTTGCGCACCAGCACGCGGAAGGCGCGGGCGTTCCCGGTGACCGGCCGGATGCGGGTCTCCAGCTCGTCCCGCGACTCCAGGGCCTCCGACGGGTTGGCCAGCTTCTCCCACTCGTCGATGAGGCTGGAGTCCACCTGCCGCACGAGCTCGCCGAGCCACTCGATGAGATCGATGAGCTCCTCGGTCTTGAGGTGCTCGGGCACGGTCTTCGACAGCGTCCGGTACGCGTCGGCGAGGTAGCGCAGCACGGTGCCCTCCGAGCGGGCCAGCTCGTAGAACTGGATGTACTCGGTGAAGGTCATGGCCCGCTCGTACATGTCCCGCACGATGGTCTTCGGGCTGACGACGTGGTCGCCCACCCACGGGTGGCCGCGCCGGTAGGTCTCGTACGCCCCGAAGAGCAGGTCCGCCAGCGGCATGGGGTGGGTGATCTCGGCGAGGCGCTCCATCCGCTCCTCGTACTCGATCCCGTCGGCCTTCATCTCCGCGACGGCCTCGCCGCGCGCCTTGTTGAGCTGGGCGTGGAGGATCTGGCGCGGGTCGTCCAGCGTCGACTCGATGATCGACACCAGGTCCAGCGCGTACGTCGGCGACGCCTTGTCGAGCAGCTCGAACGCGGCGAGCGCGAACGTGGACAGCGCCTGGTTGAGCGCGAAGTCCTCCTGGAGGTCGACGGTCAGCCGGGCCCGGCGGCCCTGCTCGTCGGGCTCCTTCAGCGTCTCGACGATGCCGCCCGCGAGCAGCGACCGGTAGATCGCGATCGCGTGGCTGATGTGCCGCCGCTGGGCCTTGCGGTCCTCGTGGTTGTCGGTGAGCAGCCGCTTCATGGCCTGGAAGCAGTCGCCCGGCCGGTTGATCACCGACAGCAGCATGGCGTTGCTGACCTTGAACCGGGAGTTCAGCGGCTCGGGCTCGGCCGTCTGGAGCTTCTCGAACGTCTCCTCGCTCCACGTGACGAAGCCCTCCGGCGGCTTCTTGCGCGCGTACCCGCGCCGCCGCTTCGGGTCGTCGCCGATCTTGGCGAGGGCTCGCTCGTTCTCGATGACGTGGTCGGGGGCCTGGCAGACCACGTATCCCACGGTGTCGAACCCGGCGCGTCCGGCCCGCCCGGCGATCTGGTGGAACTCCCGGGCGCGCAGCCGCCGCACCCTGTTGCCGTCGTACTTCGACAGGGCCGTGAACAGCACGGTCCTGATCGGGACGTTGACGCCGACACCGAGGGTGTCGGTCCCGCAGATCACCTTCAGCAGGCCCGCCTGGGCCAGCCGCTCCACCAGGCGGCGGTACTTCGGCAGCATCCCCGCGTGGTGCACGCCGATGCCGTGCCGTACGAGCCGGGAAAGCGCCTGGCCGAACCGGGTCGTGAAGCGGAACCTGCCGATCAGGGCGGCGATCGCCTCCTTCTCGGCCTTGGTGCACATGTTGATGCTCATGAGCGACTGGGCGCGCTCCATCGCCGCCGCCTGCGTGAAGTGGACCACGTACACCGGCGACTGGTGCGTGGACAGCATCTCCTCCAGCGTCTCGTGCAGCGGCGTCAGCCGATAGGAGTACAGCAGCGGCACCGGGCGCTCGGCGTTCTTGACCACGCTGGTGGGGCGGCCGGTGCGGCGGGTGAGGTCCTTCTCGAACCGCTCGACGTCCCCCAGCGTGGCCGACATCAGCACGAACTGCGCCTGCGGCAGTTCCAGCAGCGGCACCTGCCACGCCCAGCCCCGGTCGGGCTCGGCGTAGAAGTGGAACTCGTCCATGATGACGGTGCCCACGTCGGCGTCGGCGCCGTCCCGCAGGGCGATCTGCGCGAGGATCTCGGCGGTGCAGCAGATGATCGGCGCGTCGGAGTTCACCGAGGCGTCGCCGGTCATCATGCCGACGTTCTCGGTGCCGAACAGCGCGCACAGGTCGAAGAACTTCTCCGACACCAGCGCCTTGATCGGCGCGGTGTAGAAGCTCACCTCGTCCCTGGCCAGCGCGGCGAAGTGGGCGCCGGCGGCGACCAGGCTCTTGCCCGACCCGGTGGGGGTCGACACGATCACGTTGTTGCCGGAGACGACCTCGATCAGGGCCTCCTCCTGGGCGGGGTAGAGCGTGAGCCCCCGGTCGGCGTTCCAGGACACGAACGCCTCGAACAGCGAGTCCGGTTCGGAGTCAGGGGGAAGGCGGTGGATGAGGCTCATGCTTTCGCTCACGCTCTTATCCTGCCCGCGCCGCCCGACTGTTTCGACCGTCGCGGCGGACGCCCGGCGCGGCGCGCCGGGGAAGGGGTGTGCCAAATGGGCGTGGCGATGCATGAAGTCGCAGGTCAGGCGCGGAGACTAGCCATATGGGGGACATGGGGGGCAGGTCGGCTCCGCCGGAAAGGACCAGCCGTGACCGGCTGACGGATGTCATGCTGGCCGTGGTCGTGCTCGCCCTCACGGTCCCGGCGACGCTCACCGGCCACCCCTTCCCGCCGCTGCCGGCACCCGTCTGGGTGCAGACGCTGTCGGGCGTGGCCGCGGCGGCGGCGATGCTGGTACGGCGGCGCACCATTTGGCCGATGGTCGTCACCGCGGCCACCTGCTCCCTGTTCTCCGGGCATCTCGTGCCGTTGACGCTGGCGGCCTTCGCCATGACGGCGCTCAGCGAGGTGCCCCGGTGGCGGTGGATCGCCGGGGCCATGGCGGCGGTCTACGTGGTCGCCGACTACTCCTACCCGCGCGTCGACCGCCTGCTCTACCTGGCGGTCGTTCACGCCCTGACCATGGTCTACCTGCCCGCCCTCGTCGGCACGTGGGTGGGCGAGTACCGGCGGATGGTCGGTGAGCTGAGGGCCGGACTGCGGGTGCGTGAGGAGCGCGCCGCCTCTCAGGAGCGCAGGCGCATCGCCGCGGAGCTGCACGACACCGTGACACACGCGGTCACCGTCATGGTCCTCAACGCGGGCCTGATCCAGGACAGCGGGGATCTGGGGGAGATACGCAAACTGGCCAGGGACATCGAGGACAAGGGCGTCCGGGCGCTGACCGAGCTGCGTGAGCTGCTCTCGGTGCTCCGGCGCAGTGACGTCCCGCCCTCCGCCGAGGGGGTGGACGGCATCCCCCGGCTCGTGGAGGAGGGCAGGGCCACCGGCCTGAGCGTCAGCCTCCACCTTGACGTCCCCAAGGGGGTGCTGACGAGGCAGGCCGGGCACGCGTGCTTCCGCGTGGTTCAGGAGGGGCTCAACAACGTGCGCAAGCACGCGCCGGGCGCGGCCGTCCAGGTGGTCTGCGAGGCGCGCGGCGAGATGGTGAACGTGTCGGTGGTCAACGGCAGAGACGGCCGGGCGGTGCGGACCCGGGTGCCCAGGGCGGCGGGGGCGGGCTACGGGCTCGCGGGGCTCAGGGAGCGGGTGATGCTCGCCGGAGGCTGCATGACCAGCGGGCCCACCGCCGAGGGCGGCTTCTCGCTGAACGCCAGGATCCCCTGCCATCCGCCGGGCTCCGGCCACTGAGGGCCGATGAGCGCGGCCGGTCAGCCGCCGGTGAGCGCCCGTAGCTCGCGGAGGGCCTCATGGGACCGCGAGCCGGGCACGGGCGCGTAGATCACGACCCGCTGGTCCCGGTCGGGTACGCGGAGCACCTGGCAGTCCACCTCGATGACCCCGACCACGGGGTGGTCGACCCGCTTGCGCTGGTCGCGGCGGACCGCCACGTCGTGGGCGGCCCACAGCTCGGCGAACGGCGGGCTGCACGCCAGCATCTCCGCCACGAGGCGCTGGATGCCCCGGTCGTCCGGATAGCGCCCGGCGGCGGCCCGCAGGTCCATGACCGAGGCACGGGCGAAGGTGCCCCGCTCGTCGTCGCAGAGGTGCTCCTCCACATCGGGAGAGCGGAAGATCCACCGGATCACGTTGAGGTCCTCCGGCGGCTGCGTGTCGAGGTTGCCCATGAGCACTCCGGCCAGCCGGTTCCACGCGAGGATGTCGTACTTCGCGTCGAGCACGTACGCCGGGACGTCCTCCAGCCCGGCCAGCATGTTGACGATGCCCGTGGGCACGTCCCTCCTGGGGCCTGACGAGGGCGCCGGCGTCTCCCCGGCGAGGTGGAACAGGTGGTTGCGCTCGTCGGTGCTCAGCAACAGCGCCCGGGCCAGCGCGTTCAGGATCTGGCGCGACGGCTGCGGCCCGCGGGCCTGCTCCAGGCGGATGAGGTAGTCCGTGGACATGCCCGCGAGCTGGGCGACCTCCTCCCGGCGCAGCCCCGGAGTGCGGCGGCGCAGGCCCTCCGGCAGGCCGGCGTCGCGCGGCTGGAGCCGGGCCCGGCGGGTACGCAGGAAGTCGGCGAGCTGGTTCCTGTCCATGGCGTCCATCCTGCCCGGGCCGGCCGGTGCGTGGGGAGGACGGCCGATCCCAGGGTGACGAGGTCTCTCCCGGCGCGATCCCGGCGGGCCCAGGCTGGGCGCATGACGACAGCACTGATCACCGGTGCCAACAAGGGCATCGGCTACGAGATCGCACGGCAGCTGGCCTCGCGTGGGGCCTCGGTCATCGTCGGAGCCAGGGACGCGGAGAGGGGGCGGCGGGCCGCCGAGGCGCTCGGCGCCCGGTCCGTCCAGCTCGACGTCACCTCGGCCGAGTCCGTCGCCTCGGCGGCGAAGTGGATCGACGAGGAGTTCGGCGCGCTCGACATCCTCGTCAACAACGCCGGCATCGCGCAGGGCGGCCCCACGCCCAGCCGGACGCCCCTGGAGACGACCAGGGCCGTCTACGAGACCAACGTCTTCGGCGTCATCGCCGTGACCAACGCCATGCTCCCGCTGCTGCGCAGGTCGGCGGCGGGGCGGATCGTCAACATGTCCAGCGAGGTGGGCTCGCTGGAGATGGCGGCCGACCCGGACAGCCCGTTCTACTTCCTCAACGGCCTGAGCTACCAGTCCTCCAAGACCGCTCTGAACATGGTCACCGTCTGCTACGCCAAGGAGCTGGCGGAGACGCCCATCAAGGTCAACGCCGCCAACCCCGGCTACTGCGCCACCGACCTGAACGGCCACACCGGGCACCGCACGGCCGAGCAGGGGGCGGCCATCGCCGTACGGCTGGCCCTGCTGGACGACACCGGGCCGACCGGCGCGTTCCTGCAGGACGAGGGAGCCCTGCCCTGGTGAGCGTCACAGGCCCAGGTCGTCGATCTCCTTGAGCAGGGCCGCCCGGGAGCCGCCAGGCGCCGCCGGGTCTCCGGGAGCCACGGCCCCGGGGCGCCGGTCGCGGAACAGGTAGCCGCCGAGGATGCCGCCGGCGAAGCCGAACACGTGGGCCTGCCAGCCGATGCCCTCCGCGGGCAGCAGCCCGGCGAACTGGTAGGCGAAGCACAGGCCCATCACCAGGCCGAGCACGATGTCGATCAGATGCCGGTCGAAGGCGCCGCGGACCAGCACGTATCCGAAGTAGCCGAAGACCAGCCCGCTGGCCCCGGCGCCCACGGAGGAGGAGTCGGCGGTGAACCACGACCCGAGCCCGCTGGCCACGGCGATGAGCCCGGTCACGCCGAGGAACCTGCGGACCCCGCGGTAGGCCGCGAGGAACCCGAAGATGAACAGCGGGCCGGAGTTGCCCTCGATGTGCGCCCAGCTCCAGTGCAGAAGCGGCGCCGAGACGATGCCGGGGAGCCGGCCGACGTCCCACGGCCTGATCCCGTAGCTGTAGCTGAGACCGTAACCGCCGGCCCAGTTGACCACCTGAACCGCCCAGAGCAGCGCCAGGAACCCGACCATGACCCAGAAGGCCTTCCGGGCCTCGGCGATCATGATTTCCGCGGTGCGGCCGTCGCTCACGGCACCTCCCCGTCCTGAGGATGACGCGGGAAAGATACCGCTGCCGGGCGCGGCGGGCCAGAAGCCGGGAGACGGGAACCGCGTTCCCCGGCCCTCCCCGGCGGGAGGGCCGGGAACCGATCGCTAGGCGCGCTCGATCACGACGACCGGGATCTCGCGGTCGGTCTTCTTCGCGTAGTCGTCGTAGGCCGGCCACGTGGCCGTCATCGTCCGCCACATGCCGGGCTTCTCCTCCGGGGTCGCCGTCCGCGCCCGCGCGCGGAACCTGTCGCCCTTCACCTGGAACTCGACCTCCGGGTCGGCCTGCAGGTTGAGGTACCACTCCGGCGCCTTGTCGTCCCCGCCCTTGGAGGCGACGATCAGGTAGGCGTCGCCGTACGGCTGGTAGATCAGCGGGGTGCTGCGGCGCTGTCCCGACTTGCGCCCGGTCGTGGTGAGGATCCCGACCGTCGTGCCCTGCCAGTCATGGCCCTCCTCGCCGTCCGTCTCGACGTAGCGCTTGACGTGTTCCTGTCCGTAAAGCATTTCGGCCCCCTCTCCTTCGCCCAGTTCAACGGGACGAGTCGTCGATCAATTCCAGCGCCACCTCAAGGGCCGCGTCGGTGCGCTGCCGCGGCGTCATGGCGTCGTCCGGCAGGACGAACCAGACGGCGTGCAGCGTGAACAGCGCCATGGCCCGCTTGAGCCGGGCCGTGAGGGGGTCTTCCGGATCGGAGAGGATCTCGATCAGCGTGGACACCCGGTCGCGCACCATCTCCATCTTGCTGTGGCCGCGAAGGGCGGTCTGGTTGCGCTCCATGAACCGCATGACCTCGTGATGCCGGCCGGCCGCCATGTCCGCCGCGTAACGCCGGATGATCTCACGGCGCGCCTCGAGGGTGCGGGGCTGCCTGCCCGCCCAGGCGATGAGCTCGTCCAGCGCCTTGACCCGGTCCTCGGTCAGGCTGGCGATGATGTCCTCTTTGGTCCGGAAATGGTAGTAAAGCGCGGCCTTGGTGACGCCCAGTGCCTCGGCGATCTCCCGCAAGGATGTCGCCTCGTACCCCTGCTCGGTGAAGAGCCGGAGTGCGACCTCCTGAATCCGGCTCCTCGTGTCGGTCTGTGTACCCATGCCTGGTTCGTTCCTTATTAACTTGACGGCCGGCAAGTAAGGACAATACCGTACTCTCGGCTGCTAGCCGGGCGGCAAGTAAGCCAATTTTCTACAAGGGGGCTCAATGACGGAGACCGCGCCCGCGCCCGGGCGCTCGAGAGAAGTGATGGTCATCCTGCCGGGCCTGCTGCTGGCGATGATGCTGGCCATGCTCGACAACATGATCGTCGGCACGGCGATGCCGAGGATCGTGGGCGAACTCAACGGCCTGGAGTACTTCACGTGGGTGACCACGGCGTACGTCCTCGGGACGACGGTCTCGACGCCGATCTGGGGCAAGCTGGGCGACCTCTACGGACGCAAGAACATCTTCATCGGGTCGATCGTGCTGTTCCTGGTCGGCTCGGCTCTGTGCGGCATGGCCGGCTCGTCGCTGCTCGGGGGAACCGACAGCGGCATGACCGAGCTCATCGCGTTCCGCGCCCTGCAGGGCCTGGGAGCGGGCGGTCTCATCGTCAACGTGATGGCGATCATCGGTGACCTCGTGCCCCCGCGCGAGCGCGGCCAGTACCAGGGCATCATGGCGGCGATCATGTCGCTGGCGATGATCGCCGGCCCGCTCGTCGGCGGCTTCATCACCGACAACCTGAACTGGCGCTGGGCCTTCTACGTCAACCTGCCCCTCGGCGGCGTGGCGCTCATCTGGCTCATCCTCAAGCTCCACCTGCCGAAGTACCGCACCGAGCACCGCATCGACTGGCTCGGCGCCGCCGTCCTCACCGTCGGCATCACCGCGCTCGTCCTGATCACCTCCTGGGGCGGCCAGGCGCACGGCTACCCGTGGGGCTCGTGGCAGATCCTGTCGCTGGCGGTTCTGGCCGTCGTCGCGCTGGGGTTGTTCATCCCGATCGAGCGGCGCGCGCCTGAGCCGATCATGCCTCTCCACGTGTTCGGCAACCGGAACTTCTCGCTGATCTCGCTCATCAGCCTCCTGCTGGGCTTCGCGATGTTCGGCGCGCTGAGCTTCATCCCGCTGTTCCAGCAGACGGTCCAGGGCTCGACGGCCACCAACTCCGGCCTGCTCCTGCTGCCGATGATGGGCTCGGCGATGGTCGTGTCGCTGTTCGTCGGCAAGTCGATCACGAAGACCGGCAGGTACAAGGCGTTCCCCGTGATCGGCGGCGTCATCATGGCCGTCGGCATGTGGCTGCTGGGCCTGCAGGACGTGAACACCCCGGCCTGGCAGACCGGCGTCTTCATCGCCGTCCTGGGACTCGGCATGGGCTTCCTGATGCAGACCACGATGCTGATCGCGCAGAACAGCGTCGAGCAGCGCGACCTCGGCGTGGCCAGCAGCGCCTCGACGTTCTTCCGCTCCATCGGAGGCTCGTTCGGCGTCTCGCTGTTCGGGGCGATCTTCAACAGCCGGCTCGCGGACAGCCTCACGGAGCGGGTGGGCGCGGAGGCGGCCGCGAAGTTCTCCTCGGGCCGGATGGATCCGGCCATGCTGGGCCAGCTCGACCCGTCGACCAGGGGGGACATCCTGACGTCGCTCGCCATCGCCATCGGCGGCGTCTTCATGGCGGCGATCGCGTTCTCCGTGCTGGTGCCCGTGCTCGCCGCGTTCATCAAGCACGTCCCGCTGCGCAGCGGCGCCGACGCGCCGGCGCAGGCCCCCGCGGAGTCCGTCGCCGCCTTCGAGTGACGGGCCGCCGCCGGGCCACCGCCGGGCCTGTACGGCTCCCGCCCCCGCGCGGGCGCGAGCCGTACAGGCGCTGTGCGGACGGGGTCAGGCGGGGCGCTCGGCCCGGTCGCCGGACCAGTCGGTGTGGAAGTCGCCCTCCTGGTCCACCCGCCGGTAGGTGTGCGCGCCGAAGAAGTCGCGCAGGCCCTGCACGAGCGCGGCGGGCAGCCGCTCCCGGCGCAGGGCGTCGTAGTACGCCAGCGCGGAGGAGAAGCCCGGCGTGGGGACGCCGATCGTGGCGGCCGTCGCGACCACACGGCGCCAGGACTGCTGCGCCGCCTCCAGCGCCGCGGCGAACGTCGGGTCGACGAGCAGGGTGGGAAGCTCCCGGTCGGCGTCGTACGCCTCCCGGATCCGGTCGAGGAAGCGCGCCCTGATGATGCAGCCGCCGCGCCAGATGGTGGCCATGGCGCCCAGGTCGACGTCCCAGCCGTACTCCTTGCTCGCGGCGGCCATCTGGTCGAACCCCTGGGCGTACGCGACGATCTTGGAGGCGTACAGCGCCCGCCGCACGTCCTCCACGAAGTCGCCGTCGGCGTACGCGTCATCGGGACCGGCGAGCGAGCGAGCGGCCTCCCGCTGCTCGGGATGGCCCGACAGGGCGCGGGCGAAGACCGCCTCGGCGATGCCGGTCACCGGGACGCCGAGGTCGAGCGCGCCCTGGACGGTCCAGCGGCCGGTGCCCTTCTGCTCGGCTTGGTCCACCACGACGTCCACGAACGGCCGTCCGGTGGCCGCGTCGACGTGGCCGAGCACCTCGGCCGTGATCTCGATCAGGTACGACTCCAGATCGCCCTGGTTCCATTCGCGGAAGACGTCCGCCAGGTCCTTCGGGTTCAGGCCGAGCGCCTGCCTGAGCAGGTCGTAGGACTCGGCGATCAGCTGCATGTCGGCGTACTCGATGCCGTTGTGCACCATCTTCACGAAATGGCCGGCGCCGTCGGGGCCCACGTGCACGCAGCACGGCGTCCCGTCGACCTTCGCGGCGATGTCCTCAAGCAGCGGGCCGAGCGTCTCGTACGCCTCGGCGGCGCCGCCGGGCATGATGCTCGGGCCGTTGAGCGCCCCCTCCTCGCCGCCGGAGATGCCGGTGCCGACGAAGTGGATGCCCCGCTCCCGCAGCGCGGCCTCCCGGCGGCGGGTGTCGGCGAAGTGGGCGTTGCCCCCGTCGATGATCATGTCGCCGGGCTCCATGACGGCGGCCAGCTCCTCGATCACCGCGTCGGTGCCCGCGCCCGCTTTGACCATGATGATCGCCTTGCGCGGCCGGCGCAGCGAGGCGACGAACTCCTCGACGGACGACGCGGGGATGAACGCCCCCTCGTCGCCGTGCTCCTCGATGAGACGGGTGGTCCGGCTCTCCGTCCGGTTGTGCACCGCGACGACGTGGCCGTGGTGGGCGAAATTCCTTGCCAGGTTGCGTCCCATGGTCGCGAGCCCGGTCACTCCGATATCTGCCTTGTCCATGACTACAGTCATATACCGCCCGCTCTCCGGAGGAGAGATCGGCCGCGCCCGAGGCCGCGGCCGGTCGTGGTGTCGTTCACGGATCCGGTGGCCCGGTCAGTAGCCGTAGCCGCCGGACGGCGCCTGGTGCGAGTGCGACGCGGAGGGTTTCGGCGTGGCGCCGGCGGAGGGCGTGGCCGTGGGCGAGGCGGACGACGACGAGGGCCGGAGCAGGCCGAGCAGGCCGTGCTGAGCCTTGGAGACGCCGGCGGAGAACCAGACGGCGTCGGTCCCGCCGTTCTGGGCGGTGCCGGGCTCCAGGTCCCACAGGCCCTCGATCGCGACGGCCTTCCCGTCCGGCCGGCGCAGCGGCCCGAGGTAGCGGCCCGTCCGGGCGTTGTAGGCGTTGACCCATCCGTCGCCGAAGTTGCCCACAAGCAGCGCTCCGCCGTACGCGCCGAAGCCGGCCGGGGCGAGCGTCATCCCCCACGGCGCGTTGAGCGGGCCCCGGGCGGCGAGGTGCCGCACGTAGCGGCCCGCGGGGGTGAACTGGCTGACGAACCCCGCGCCCCGGCCGGCCACCGCCTTGCCGGTGGCCGGGTCCCGCTTGGCGTACGCGACCAGGACCGAGCCGCCGACGACCTCCACGTTGAAGGGGGAGTAGTCCCGGGGGAGTGAGGGGTCGCGGAACTGCCGTCGCGACAGCCGTACCCGCGTGAAGTCGTCGTCGAAGACGTGGACGCGCCCGTGCGAGAAGGAGGGGGCCAGCAGGAACGTGCCCCGGTTGGTGTTCATCAGGGCCAGGCCCTTGTAGTCGGCGCCCCGGGTGAACGCGGCGATGACGGCGTGGGCCGGGTCGGCCTTGGCGCTCCACGCGGTGATGGCTCCGCTGGGGCTGGAGAAGATGAACGAGGCGGGGGCCGTCCCGAGCCTGCCCTTGATCGTGAAGGCGTCGCCGCCGTAGGCCACCTGCCCGGTCGGCGTGCCGCCGGGGATCGACACCTGCGCGGGGGCCTTCCTCACCGTGCCCACTCCGCCGGTGTAGACGGTCGCGGACCCCGTGCCGGCGTCGGACACCCACAGGGTCGCGCCCATGGCGAGCCCCCAGGGGTTGACCAGCTTGGGGTCGGTGAGCGCCGCCCTGCCCTTGACGTCCGACACCAGGTCGACCTGGGCGAAGCGCGTGGCGGCGCGGCCCCACGAGGGGGACGACGACGCGGACAAAGACGACGCGGACAAAGACGACGCGGACGTGGACGCGGACTGGGGATGGGCGGGAGCCGCGGCGGCGAGCGCCAGCGTGAGCGGCGCGGCGCAGAGCGTGATGATACGTGCCCGCATGGGGCCTCCTGGGAGATGGTCGCAGCTGTGTCGGCATGCCCTTACAGCCCGAGATACGCCGCTCCGGCCCGCGGGGTTCAGCGTGGAGGCGGAGACGTTCCCAGTGTCCGGCCTGACCTATCATGACAAAAACCCGTAAACCAAGCAGGTTTTATAGAGAGATGGCAGCCTGGTGGCGTGGGTGCTTGGTGTCCCAGAGCTTCCTCTGTTATCAGAGGGAAAGCGCCCGAGCGGTGGGGGGAAGCGCCCTGCTCGGGCGGTGCCGCCGTCGTCGACCCAGTCGGTGACACCAGCCCCCCGCCAAGCCTCCCGGTCCTGCCATACAGTCCCGCCATACAGTCCCGCCCCGTCGTCAGCCAACGGAGACTCACGTGTTCATACCGCAGCCGGAACGGTCAGTCGTCGCGATCCCGCCGCCCGGGGACGGCCCCGGGTTCTGGGCCGGAGCGCCCAGCGCCGTGTGCAGAGACGGATGGATCTACCTGGCGTACCGGTTGCGGCGGCCGATCGGGGCCGGGCGCGGCTACGCGGTGGAGATCGCCCGGTCGGCTGACGGCGAACGGTTCGAGACCATCCTGACGATCACCAAGGAGTCGATGAAGACCGAGTCGCTGGAGCGGCCGACGCTGGTGGTCACCCCGGAGGGCCGGTGGCGGCTCTACCTCAGCTGCGCGACGTACGGCACCAAGCACTGGCGGGTCGAGGTCCTCGAGGCCGACGACCCCGCCGGCTTCGACCCCTCCGAGTCGAAGGTCGTGCTGCCGGGCGACCTCAAGACCGGGGTCAAGGACCCAGTGATCGTCCACCACGACGGCGTGTGGCACCTGTGGGCGTCCTGCCACCCGCTGGAGGACGACGACGAGACCGACCAGATGGTGACCGACTACGCCACCAGCCCCGACGGGCTCGAGTGGTCCTGGCAGGGGACGGCCCTCGACCGCCGGCCGGACCGGTGGGACTCCCGCGGCGTGCGGGTCAGCGCGGTCACCTTCACCGGCCAGACCGTCATCGCCTACTACGACGGCAGGGCCTCGGCGGCCGAGAACTACGAGGAGCGGACGGGCGTCGCCATCGGACCCGACCCGTCCACGCTGACGGCCACCGGGACCAGGCCCGCCGCGGAGTCGTCCCACGGCGGGCGCGGGCTGCGTTATCTGTCGATCGTGCCCGTGCTTGACGGCCACCGGCTGTACTACGAGCTGACCCGGGCCGACGGCGCGCACGAGCTGCGGACGGAGCTGCGCACCGGGCCACGCTGACCGGCCGCGTGGAGGGCCGGTCGCATAGAGGGCCGGTCGCATAGAGGGCCGGTCGCGTGGAGGGCAGGCGGCGTGGAGGCCGCCGGGCTACGCCGACCGGCCCCTGGGCCGGCCGTTGCGGGCCTGGCGCTGGCCGGAGGGCCGGGCGCCCACCAGGCCGCCGGACCTTTCGCGTGGGCGAAGCCAGTCGCTGAAGTCCTCCTCGGTGACCTCCTGCAGCAGTGCGATGTCGGCCGCGAAGTGGGCCAGCAGCTCCTGCCGCTGGGCCCACGTCAGCGGCTGCCGGGGGCGGCCCCTGCTCTGCAGGAGCCGCTCCAGGGGAGCGGTGAACCGCTGCCCCAGCAGGGGATCGCCCAGGCGGACCATCGCCGCCAGGATCCGGTGAAGGCGGCTCTCCGGCGGATGGGCGGTCACGTTCTCGCGCGGCACCTCGCTGAGCAGCCCCTGCTCCACGCCGAGGAAGCCGCAGATGCGGTCGAGCGTCTCGGTGGGCCGGTCGACCAGGTCCCGGTACCGCAGCAGCAGCACCTGCTCGCGGGGGAACAGGGTGAACAGGTGCTCCAGCTGCCGGCCGTACCGGCCGAGGCCCACGTAGTGCCAGAACGGTGACCAGCCGGCCTCGGCCCGGACCTTCTCGGCCGCGCACGCCTCGATGACGTCGCCGATCGGCTCCAGGCCGGCGGACCACAGATGGGTCCAGTTCGAGTGGGCCCGCTCCACGGGGTCGCGCAGCGAGATGATCAACTTGGCGCCGGGGACGGTCTCCCGGATCCGCCGCTGGGCGTCCAGGTCGTACAGGTAGAACGGCGTCGACTCGCCGCTGAGCGTGCCGGGCGGAGCGCCGTCGAACAGCGCCTCGTAGTCCGGCCGGCGCCAGACGTGCTCGCGGTAGGTCTCGGCGTCCCCGGGCCCGCCCTTCGCCGGTGGAGGGCCGTCGGTGAGGAAGAACTTGGGCTCTTTGACGGGCGACATGAACAGCCCCGGATGGCGGGCCAGGGCGGCGTGCAGGGCGGTGGTGCCGGCTTTCGGCACCCCCATCACCAGAAAGTCCGGCAGGGCCATGTCATCCTCCCACTATCCCGACTAATTTTGTTGGTTATACACCTCCCGCGAGGGTCTCATCAGAGTGGGTGTACCACCAAGGTGATGAGCCCTATCCGCGCGGGCTTTTCCTACCACCCTCCGTCAAAAAGAATCATCAGTAGCATTGCCTCCATGATCCCCGACGATCCGGTGGAAAGCCCCGAATCGCTGCGGAGGCGGGCCCACGAGCTCAGGGAGTGCGCGCGCCGCGCGCGGGCCGTCGCCGAGAGCCTCGGCCCCTGCCTCGACCAGGCGGTCTCGATCGCGACCGCCAAGGACGCCTGGCAGGGCTGGTACGCCCAGGAGACCACCGGCCGCCTGTCCGAGCGGCAGCGGGGCCTGCGCGGCATGGCCAGCGCGCTCATGAGCGACGCCGGCGCCTGGCTGACCGAGGCGGACAAGCTGGAGCGCCAGGCCGACCAGGTCGCGAAGACGGCGAAGGCGGGCAAGTGAGTTACACGGGCTTCGACGTCGGCAAGATCCGGAGCCTGGCCCGGGAGCTGCGCAAGGTGGGAGCGGCGGCCGGCCCGCTCCACCGCGACCTCGCCAAGGTGCTCACGGACGCCGAGGCCGCGCTGGGCGGCGCGCAGCCGACCACATCGCAGCCGCTCCTCGACGCGATGCGCGGGGGGCCGCCCAAAGGTCTGCCGGGCGACCTCGCCGCCTCGCTCCCCAGCACGGCCGGGGAGATCGACCGCCGATGTGACCGCATCTCCCCGCAGAACGGGGCCTTCCTGCCGGGGACGGTCGTCGACCCGATGGTGGTGTTCAGCCGCGACGAGCCCGACGAGGCGAAGGTCAACCGGGCGCTCGACGCCCTCAAGGGGCTGAACGGCAAGGACTTCGGCGTCAACGGCAACCGCGACGACGTGCGCGCGGTGGCCAAGCTGCTGGAGGAGCTCACCCCCGCCGAGCTCGACCTGCTGCTGTCCAAGGTCGCCGACGGCGACCTGAAACGGTTCGGCGAGCTGATCGGCGACACCGGCGGCCACTGGTACAACCTCTTCGACGAGAACGGCCTGCCGGAGGGCGAGCGCCGGGAGCTGCTCAGCCACCTGCTGGAGCGGGCGGGGCCCGGCCTGTGGCCCAAGCTCGCCGCCGACCTGCCCGGTGTGCAGCCGGGTTTCGACACGACCGACGTCTTCCTCGACGGCGTCAACAGCCAGAGCGGCGTGTCCACCACCGGCCTGCGGAACGGCGTGCCGAACGTGCCGCTGTTCACCGACGGCGTGCAGGCGGACGAGGTGGCGCAGGGCACGCTCGGCGACTGCTGGTACATCGCGTCGCTCAAGGCGACCGCCGCCGCCGACCCGAAGTTCATCCAGGACGGCATCCGGCAGAACGCCAACGGCACGATCTCCGTCCGGGTCTGGGACAAGGACGGCAAGCTCCACTGGGTCACGATGACGCCCGACCTGCCCCTGGACGCCAACGGCGAGATCGCCTTCGCGCGCTCCGTCAACGGGGGGAAGACCACAGAGAGCTGGCCCGCGTACTACGAGAAGGCCTTCGCGCTGCTCTACGCGGACGACTCGGGCGGCGCCCCGGACGGCAAGGGGGACGACGACCGCTACGACCGCGAGGAGCAGGGCGACTACGGCGCGATCGAGTGGGACTACACCGACAAGGCCCCGCCGTACGTCACGGGCCACGACACCGACGACATCGACCTCGACTACACCGACGTCAAGACGGCGTTCGAGTCCGGGCACCCGGTGATCGTCTCCAGCCACTCGAACGCCGACGGCGTGCCGGCCCATCTCAAGGCCGCGTACGTGACGCGGCACGTGTTCTACGTGAAGGGCTTCAAGGACGGGAAGATGATCCTCGGGAACCCGTGGGGCCCCGGCTCGCCCGACGTCGTGGTCACTCCGGACGAGTTCAAGAAGCTGTTCGAGGACCCGCAGAAACTGAGCGTGGGGAAGTGACGGCGATGGACGTCCACAGGTGGCGGCTGCGACGCGGCATTCCGTACCGGTTCGAGCACGAGGGCGCGTCGCTGCTGGTCGGCGTCAACGACCTGGTGCCGGGGAAGGTGACCGTCACGGTGAACGCCGACGGCGTGCCGCGTGACACGTTCGAGCTGGCGGTGGGGGACACCGCCGAGATCGCCGGCAGGCTCTACACGGTGGCCGCGATCGAGGCGGCCGGACGGGGATACGCGGACCTGGAGGCACAGTCGTGATGCGGACGAGCATGAGCCGGACGGTCGTGAGCCGGATGGTCGTGGTCGCCGCCGCCGTCATCGCCGTCTCGGGCTGCCAGGCGGCCGGCTTGCCCCTGGGCGGGGCGGACGAGGGGTGCGCCGGGTCCGACCAGGAGGGGGCCGTCCATGTGCTCCAGGGCGGCACGTATCCGATCGTGGGAGACGTCCGCGCCGGGATCAACACGGTCGGCGACGACCACGTGGCGACGCTGACCCTCATGGACGGCGGGCCAGGCGGCTCCCACACGGTGAAGGTCAAGGTGGGCGACCTGTTCATCGCGGCTGATCGCGGCTTCCAGGTCGTCGAGGTCTGCCCGAGCCGGGTCTCCCTGATCCTCAAGTCCTGACGGCGTCCGGCGGGGCCGGCTCACGGCGGCGCGGCCGCGCCTGGTGATCCGGGTACGGCTCAGCCGGGCGGCGTCCCGCCGCGCATGAGGAGCGCGAACAGCCCGCCGAGCACGGCGATCGCGGCGGCGACGCACAGCATGGCGTCGGCGCCCGCCGCCGCGGTGTCGGCGGCGCCCACGATCGCCACCGCGAACGCCACCCCGAGGGACCCGCCGATGTACCGGGCGGTGTTGTTCGCACCGGAGCCCATTCCCGCCCGGCCCGCCGGGACGCTGTCGACGGACAGCCGTGCCAGGGCGGCGTTACCCAGGCCGCTGCCCGTCCCGACGACCACCATGGCCGCCACCGCCCGGGGCCAGGACCAGTGGCCGACCGACCCGAGGAGCACCAGGTCGCCCGCCGCGCCGAGCCCGAGGGCGAGCGCGAGCTGGAGCCGCCCGCGCAGCCGCAGCCGCCCTCCGGCGATCGCCGCCACGACGGACACGCCGGTCCAGATCGCCGTGACCCCCGCCGCCTCCAGCGGCGTGAACCCGTCCACCAGCTGCATGATCGTCACGAGGTACGTCATGGGGCCGATGAGACTCAGGCCGGTGACGAGGGCGCCGATGATCGAGGTGAGGAACAGCGGCCTGCGGAAGAGCGTGAGATCCAGCATGGGGGCCCGGCGGGTGGCCTCCACCGCCACGAACAGGCCGAGCAGGACGGCCGTGGCGGCGAACAGGGACAGCACCCGGGGGTCGCTCCATCCCGTGCGGCCCTGCGTGACCGCGGCGAGCAGCGCGGCCAGGCCCAGCCCGAGCGTGGCGACGCCGGGCAGGTCGATCCGCCGGGACGTCTCGGCCCGCGACTCGCTGAGGAACGCCACGGCGGCGATGCCGGCGGCGACGGCCGCAGCGGCCAGGACCCAGTAGACGACTCGCCAGCCCGCCCGGTCGGTCAGGATCGCCGACAGCGGCGGGCCCAGGGTCAGCCCGGCCCCGATCATCGCGCCCCACGCGGCGGTCGCGCGCACCCGCTCGTGCCCGGCCGGGTGGGTGTGGCCGATCATGCCGAGACCGGCCGTCAGGAGGGCCGCGCCGGCGCCTCCCTGCACGACCCGCGCGAGGACGAAGACGAGCGTCCCCGTGGCCGTGGCCGACACGACCAGGGCCGCCGCGAGCAGCGCCGCCCCGATGACGAACACCCGCTTGCGCCCGAGATCGTCGGCGAGCGTGCCGGCGGTGAGCAGCAGGGCGGCCAGGCCGAGGGCGATCCCGTTGAGGATCCAGATCTGCCCGGAGGGCCCGGCTCCGAGCCCCGCCGCCGTCTGCGGCAGCGTGGTCACCGGAGCGCTGTAGACCATCAGGACGAGAAGGGTCGCGGCGCACGCCACCAGGAGGGCGGCCCGCCGTTCCGCAGGACCGGCGACGGCCCTCTGAGGCCGGCTCGTCAGGGGAGGACTCGTCGGCTCTACTACTGCGCTTGGTTCGATCACTGAACTCACGGGGACAGACCCTAGCAGTGCTGGTTCGGTGACTGAACTCGGGGGGTAGGGTGGGGGCATGGCGCTGGGGAAGGACTACGAGGGTCAGGACTGCGCGCTGGCCCGCGCGCTTGAACTGGTGGGCGAGCGGTGGACCCTGCTGGTGATCCGGGACGCGTTCTACGGTGTGTGCCGCTACAGCGACTTCGTCGCCCACCTCGGCATCCCGCGAGCGGTCCTGTCCGACCGCCTGCAGGCGCTCACGTCGGCCGGCGTGCTGGAACGGCGTCGCTACAGTGAGTCGCCCCCGCGCGACGAGTACGTGCTGACGCAGATGGGCAAGGAGCTGTGGCCCGCTCTGCACGCGCTGGGCCACTGGGGCAGCCGGCACATGTCCCCGGATGGCCCGAGCAAGTTCTACGTCCACGCGGGGTGCGGGACGCGCCTGAACGCCGCCGGGCTGTGCCCCGAATGTGACGGCGGGCCGGTCCCGCCTGAGGACGTCGAGGTGCGGCCCGTCCGGGAGGGCCGGGCCGGCACCCGCGCCGATCCGGTCAGCCGCGCGCTGACCCGCCCCCATCGCATGCTGCGACCGCTGACCGAACACGCGTAGCGGCCCACCGGCCGTGCGCCGAGGCCGGGCACACGTCCGGCTCGGCGTCGAACCAGATCTCGAACCACACCTCGTTGCGGCCGGCCTCGCGGACCAGGCCCCACCGGTCGGACAGGGCGTCCAGCAGCGGCAGGCCCCGCCCGCTGGAGCCGCCCGGCACGGCGTGCCCGGCGCAGGGCGGCCCGGCGGAGCCGTCGTCCTCGACGCAGATCCGGACCCGGTCCGGCAGGCAGGCCACGGTGACGGTGAACGTCCCGCCGTCGCCGGACCGGGAGTGCACGACGGCGTTGGTGGCGATCTCGCTGGTCAGCAGCACGCAGTCGTCGTGTCGCGGATGATCGCGGCCCAGTGTCGCCGACACCAGCCGGCGTGCCCGCCCGACCTGGTCCCGTCCTCCGGCGAGCCGCGTCACACGGTTTCCCGCCCCGTCCCCCGAGATCTCCATAGCACCCTCCCATGGTGGCCGCGCAGAGAGGACGCGCGCCCCACGTCCGTAGATGTCACGGGAAAGTAGGAGTGTGCTTGCCTCGAAGGGGGCATTCCGGGCCACCGGATGTGTCCGATGGCCCGGTGCGGGCCGGGGCCGGCCTGCTCACGACTCCGCGGAGACCGAGCCGTTCACGGTGAGCACGCGCTCGACCTCGATCGCCGGGAACGTGCCGGTGTCGATGATGCCGTGCTCCTTGAAGGCGGTCTCCAGCAGGGCGTGGGCCCGGGGCTCCAGCTTCCAGAGCGCGCGGTACTCCCGCGCCGCGGCGATCGGGACTCCGGTTTCCTGGGCGATGTCCGCCGCCCGGGGCACGTACCTGCGGTCGATCTGGGCGTCCCAGTACTGGCGGGCCGCGCGGAGCTGGGCCGCCCGCTGCGCGGTGTCGACGACCGGCGGGGCGTCCGTGGGCGCGTACTCCTCGTCGTCCTCGTCGAGCGGCGGCCAGCTCCGGGTCCCGGGGGGCAGCGCCGGGGGAGCGGGGGGCTCCTCGGGCTCCGGCGCCCACGGGACGGGCGGGCTGAGGTCGATGAGAGCGGCCGTGTTGTAGAGCGCTCCAATCTGGGACAGCAGCGCCTCCTGCCGTTTCTCGTCCACCGCGAGGCCGGTGTACTCGACGGCGCGGTCCATCGCCCTGTCGAGCTGGGCGAGCGCGACGCGCATCTTGCGGTCGGACGCGCCCGACTCCCGCAGCGCACGGGCGCGCTTGGCCGCCAGCGCCACGCGGGTCAGCCTGCGGTGCGCGTCCACCTCACTGGCGGTCCTGTCGCTCGCCTCGGCCAGGCCGACCCGAACGAGCATCCGCTCCGGGGTCAGCCGCCAGTTGATCCGGGACCGGCCGGTGATGCGGTGCCGTTCGATCGCCATTCCGCGCTCCCACAGCCACGCCGCGACGAGCGGGGCGGCGAGCCGGAAGATCGCTTCGGCGACGCTGCGGGCGTCCATGCTGGACAGCACCGCCGACAGGCAGGTGAGGGCCCACACGGCGATGCCGTCGATGCCGGCGGAGTAGTTCTCCCGCATGTTGCGGCGCGCCCGTACGGCGCTGGTGATCACGGCGACTTCGATGAAGGCGAACAGCAGGAACCGCAGCGGCCCGTCGAAGCCGAGGACGTCACCCGAGAAGCGCCACATGCCCTGGGCCGAGACGCCCGTGGCGATGCTGGCGGCGACGATGGTGAGGATGTCCTCAGTGGGCCGGCCGGCGGCCCAGCGGCGGTAGAGCCGGGACAGCCCGCGGCAGACCACGCGGATGGTGAAGAAGGCCAGGACCAGAAGGACCAGGGCGAACACGCAGATGATGACTGTTCCGACCGGATGGTCCGACGCGAAGGCGGTTATTTGGTCAATGGGGGGCATCAGTCACGGTCTCTCGATGTCCGACGGTTTTCATCGAGATCATTCCAGAATGGCGGCATCACCGTACGCAAAACAAGGCTCACTCAGGTGACGGATGTGACACCGGTGGTCTCGGCGTCGCCGGCCAGCCATGCCCCCACGCCGCGGCGCAGCCTCTCCTTGGTGCCCTCAGGGGCGAACGACGCGTCGACGGAGGCCAGGGCCAGCTCGGCGAGCACGTGGTCGTCGTAGCCGAAGACGTCTCTGGCCACGGCGTACTCCCGCGCAAGGGTGGTGCCGACGATCGACGGGATGTCGGTGTTGAGCGTGACGATCAGCCCCGCGTCGCGCAGCAGGGGCAGCGGATGGGCAGGCAGCGAGGACGCGACGCCCAGGGCGACGTTCGAGGAGGGGCAGACCTCCAGGGGCATCCGCCGCTCCCGCACCTCGGCGACCAGGTCGCCGTCCTCCAGCACGCGGACCCCGTGGCCCAGCCGCTCGGTCCGCCCTGTGGTGATCGCCTCCCGGATGCTCGCCGGGCCCTCGGATTCGCCGGCGTGGTGCACGACGTGCACTCCGGCGTCCGCCGCGGCCTGGAAGACCTCGGCGAACGGCGTCAGGGGGTAGGACTCCTCCCCGGCCAGGCCGATGCCGGCCACCCCCTCGGCCGCGTACCGGCTCGCCAGGTCGAGAGTCCGCCAGGCGCGCTCGACGGAGCGCCTGCGTGAGTGGTCGAGCAGCACCCGGCACTCGACGCCGTACGCCTCCCGGCCCTCGGCGAGCCCGGCGAGCACCGCCTGGAGCGGCATGTCCAGGTCGCCCAGCCGCTCCCCGTGGGACGCGGCGGTGAACGTCACCTCGGCGTAGCCGGTGCCCTGCGCCGCCTCGTCGGCGCAGAACTCCAGCGCGATCCGGTGGAAGTCCTCAGGCCGGCGCAGGGCCTCCCGCACGAGGGCGTTGTGGTCGGCGAACTCCCGGAAGCCGCCGAAGGCGCGCGGGCCGTCACCGGGGCCCTCGCCGGGGCCGTCCGGGACCGTCACGCCGTTGGCGGCCCCGATCTCCCGCAGTGTGTCCCACCGGACGGTGCTCTCCAGGTGGACGTGCAGATGGGCCTTCGGAAGGCGCGTGATTTCCCGCATGGCTCCCGAGCCTAGAGAGGCGGGCTCCGGCGTCGCGACCGGATTTCCCCGTTCTGGTCGCCAGGAGATGTCCGGAAATATCGGTATCAAATGCGTTGGCACCGCTGCTGATCAGCGGAAACATCCTGCGGCGGCCCGGCCGCCCTTCCACCCTCGACCCGTGCTCGACAAACCCCTGGAGATCGTGAACCGCGACAAGGATTGGGAGATCCTGTCGAGGTTCCTCACCCCCCGCCCCGCCGACATGGGCCCCGGGGCGTCGATCGCGGCGGTCACCGGACGCCGCCGGGCCGGCAAGACGTACCTGCTGGAGCAGTTCAGCGGCCAGAGCGGAGGGCTGTACTACGAGGCCCGCCAGGAAGACGATCTTCTCCAGGCGCAGCGGCGGCTGCGCGAGGCCATCGCCCAATACGAGCCCGCACGCGCCGCGGAGATCGAGGCGATGCCCATCGGAGAGCCGGACACCTGGGACCGCCTGCTGGAACTGGCGATGAACCTCACCTCCGCCCGCCGCACAGGCGGCACGGTGCCTCCCGTGATCATCGACGAGTTCCCCTACCTGCTGAGGGACACCCCGGTCTTCCCGTCGATCCTGCACCAGCTTTACGACAGCCACATGCTCAGTCCCGTCCCGCGGCCGAGGGGACCTGGCGCTGGAGCCGCCGCAGACGCTGGAGGAGTTCGACGCGTGGGTCGCCCGGCTGACGCTCACCCCGGATCCGGACCTCTTCACAGAGACCGAGATCTGGCATCTGCTGCGGGAGGATCCCCGGGCGGGTGATAAGGCGATCTACCAGCAGGCCATGAAGGCGATCGCGGGGGGCGCCACCACCGCGGCGCAGGTCGGCGGGCTGCTGGGAAAGACGAAGGAGGAGCTGGAGCCGATCGTGGACCGGCTGGTCGCCATGGGCTACGTCGACGAGCGCGTCAACCTCTTCCCGCCCTTCACGTACGTCCTGCGGCTGCGCGACCCGGTGATCCGCTTCCACTACGCCGTGGTCGAGCCGGCGTTGCAATTGCTGCGGGGGAACTCGGGCGGACCGCTGGAGGCGTGGCGGGGCATGGCCGCCCAGTTCCGCTCGCAGGTGGTCGGCCCGGCCTTCGAGGATGTCGTCGCGCACAGCGCCATGCGGATGCTCTACAACCGGGACATCAAGATCGGCAACAATGGCTGGACCGTCGTGCACGACCCGCAGACCGCCAAGAACCACGAGGTCGACCTCGTGGGGCTGGAGCCGTTCGCGTCGGCGCTCAACAAGAAGTCCCCCGTCGTGGTCATCGGCGAGGCCAAGGCGACCCGGCGGCCACGAGAGCTCAAGGACCTGCAGCGCCTCCGGAGGATCCGCGAGCTGCTCGCCAAGGAGCGCCCGGCCGACGACGCGAAGCTGGTCCTGTTCTCGTTGTACGGCTTCTCGGACGCCCTGCTGGAGGAGGCGGCGGATCGTTCCGACGAGGTCGTGCTGTTCGGCCTCGACGACCTGTTCGAGTGGAAGGACTGACGGCGGAGCCTCAGAAGTCGAGGCCCAGGCGGGCGAGCGGCTCCACCAGCTCCTCCTCCTCGTACCCGAGGTGGGAGAGCAGCACGTCCGCGAGGAGCTCGACCTGTTCGCGCACCAGGCCGAGCCGCTCAGGGTCCGCGATCATCGCGACGAGGGCGGCGTCCAGGCCGGTCAGCACGTCGGCGATGACCTCGTGCTCCTGCTCCAGCCTCTCGACCACCGGCGCCAGCGTCTCGTCCGCCTTGGCGAGCATCGGGAACATGTGCTCGTCCTCGATCGTGTGGTGCGTGGTGACGAGGCGGCAGTAGGACGCGCAGAACGTGCCGAGCGTCCAGTAGTTCTGCCGCATGGTGAGCCGGTTGATCATCGTGCGGAGGGCGGCGGCGTCGGCGCGTCCCGCGGCGACCTGGTCCAGGGCGTCCCGGATCTGGGCCAGCTCCTGCCGCAGATGGTCGTGGATGAGCACCAGCCGCCGGCCGTGCTCCTGCCGGGCGGGGGGCAGGGCCCCGAGATCCCGCTTCGGCAGCCGGGGCCGCGTGGCCTCGTCGAGCACGCCGCCGCGCGACCGCCGCCCGCCGTCCACACCCCCGTCGACGCCTGTGCCCAGGTCCGTGCGCCCATCCGCCTGCCCGTCCATCTACGCGGCCACCTGCCCGTTCATTCGCCCGTCCATTCGCGCGTCCATTTGCGCGGCCCGCCGCACGAGCCGGGGACGCCCGCCCGCCTCAGAGTGAGAAAGCCTGCGAACCGCTCGCCGCGCCTTACACGCTTGCCCGTTCACCAGGGGTGGAGCCTACCGACCGGGTCTGTGGCAGGATCCGTCGGCATGGAGCTCCAGCTGCCGCCCGGGACGGTGCTGTCGGTCGTGTCCGGCTCACGCGCGTACGGGCTGGACACGGACGGGTCGGACGTCGACCGGCGCGGCGTGTTCGTCGTGCCCACCCCGATGTTCTGGCGCCTGGACAAGCCGCCCACCCATGTCGAGGGTCCGCTGCCCGAGCAGCTCTCCTGGGAGGTGGAGCGCTTCTGCCTCCTCGCGCTCGCCGCGAACCCGACCGTCCTCGAATGCCTGTGGTCCCCGATCGTCGAGCACTCCGGCCCGGTGGGGGAGGAGCTGCTCGCGATGCGCCGGGCGTTCCTTTCCCGCCGGGCGGTGGAGACGTTCGGCGGCTACAGCGACAGGCAGTTCCGCCGCCTCGACCCGGACGACCCCCGATGGTCCACGGCCGCGGCGGGCCCGACCCGGCCGCGCAAGATGGCGATGCACGTCATCCGGCTGCTGCTCAGCGCCCTGCACCTGGCCCGCCACGGCGAGCCGATGGTCCCCGTCGGGGCCCACCGCGACAGCCTTCTCGCCGTACGGCGGGGCGAGATGCCCTGGCCGCGCGTGCGGCGATGGCGAGAGGAGCTGGCCGCCGAGCTCGCCGAACGGCGTGCCGGGGGCGGTGCGCTGCCCGACGAGCCCGACCGCGCGGCCGTCGAAGAGCTCCTGGTCTCCGTCCGGAGGTCGGCGCTGTGACCGCCGTCCTGCCCCCCTGGCTCGCCGAGGTCCCCGGCGAGCAGCCGCACCCGCTCGCGTTCGCGTCCGTCAGCGGCGCCCACCTCTACGGTTTCCCCTCCCGCGACTCCGACGTCGACCTGCGCGGTGTCCACGTCCTCCCGGCTCGGGAGGTCGTCGGCCTGCGGACCGGAGAAGAGACCGTCGTCCGGTCCTGGACACGGGACGGCGTCGAGATCGACCTCGTCACCCACGACCTCGCCAAGTTCTGCCGGATGCTGCTCAACCGGAACGGGTACGTCCTGGAACAGCTCCTGTCGCCGCTGGTCGTGCTGTCCTCCCCGCTGCACGAGGAGTTGCGCGCGCTCGCCCCCGGCTGCCTGACCAGGCACCACGCGCATCACTATCTCGGCTTCGCCCGGACCCAGCGGCGGCTGTTCGACCGCACGGCGGAGCTGAAGCCGCTGCTGTACGCCTTCCGGGTGCTGCTGACCGGGGCCCGCCTGATGCGGACGGGCGTGCTCGCCGCCGACCTGACCCTGATGTACGACGAGGGCCCGCCGTACCTGCCGGACCTGGTCGCGGCCAAGCGCGACGCCGAGCACGGCGGCCTGCCGGACGGCGCCCCTCGCAAGGAGGAGCTCGCCGGCGACCTCGACCGGCTCACGGCGGACCTGGAGCGCGCACGGGACGCCTCGCACCTCCCGGACGCGCCGTCCGCGCACACGGCCCTGCACGATCTCGTCGTACGGGCACGCCTCGGCGATGCGTGACAAGTCGCTGACAATCTGAGAAAGATAGATATGCTGATCTTTGTCGGGATGTCAGACCGCACGCACGGGGGAGTGCCTGTTGGAACGAGACCGCGATTCCCGGGGCGTCGACGCCACCACGCCGAACGTGGCCCGGCTCTACGACTACTACCTCGGTGGCAAGGACAACTTCTCCGCCGACCGTGAGGCCGCCGAGCGCATCCTCGCGATCGCACCCGAGGTCCGCCTGGCCGCCCGGGAGAACCGGGCCTTCCTCGGCCGGGCCGTCCGGTTCCTGGCGGAGACCGGGATCACGCAGTTCCTGGACATCGGCACCGGCCTGCCCACCCAGGGCAGCGTGCACGAGGTGGCGAGCACGGTCGTCGACCGCCCACGGGTCGTCTACGTCGACAACGACCCCGTGGTGCTGATCCACGCCAGGGCGCTGCTGGAGGACGACGGCCTCACCACCGTGGTCGAAGGAGACCTGCGGCGGCCGGAGGACATCCTGCGGCATCCCGCCGTGGTGGAGGCGATCGACTTCAACCGCCCCGTCGGGCTCCTCCTCGCCGCGATCATGCACTTCGTCACCGAGGAGGACAAGCCCGCGCGGATTCTCGCCACCCTCCGGGAGGCGCTGCCGCCCGGCAGCCACCTCGTGCTGTCCCACGGCACCCGGGACGCCCGTCCCGCCGCCGTCGACACCGGGACGCGGGTCTACCGCCAGGCGACGTCACCGCTCGTGCTGCGGTCCCGGCCGGAGATCGAGGCCATGTTCGAGGGGTTCGAGCTGGTGGATCCGGGGGTGGTCTGGCTGCCCCAGTGGCGGCCCTACCGCTCCGACGCGTCGTTGCTCCGTCCCGAGTCGTCCCTGATCCTCTGCGGCGTGGGACGCAAGATCTGACGGGCGGGGCGCGCGGTGGAGATCGGCCTGGGGCTGGCGCAGTACGGGCGGTTCGCTTCGCTCGACTGCGTGCTGCTCGTCGCCCGCGAGGCCGAGTCGCTCGGCTTCTCCAGCCTCTGGACGGGCGACCGCCTGATGACCCCGCTGGAGCCGAAGGACCGCTACCCGGGCGGCGACGGCATCCCGCCGGCCCACCGGGAGTTCCTCGACCCCGTCGCCGTGCTGTCCGTCGCGGCGGCCTGCACCACCCGCGTACGGCTCGGCACGAGCGTGCTGAACGGCCCCTGGTACCCGCCCGCCCTGCTGGCCCGCTCGCTCACGACGGTCGACGTGCTCAGCGGTGGCCGGCTGTGCGTGGGGCTGGGTCTGGGCTGGTCCTCCGACGAGTACGCCGCGGCCGGCGTCCCTTGGACGGGCCGCGGGGCCCGGCTGGACGCGGTCCTCGACGTCCTGGAGGCCGTGTGGACCACCGATCCGGTGTCCTACCGGGACGAGCGATGGTCGATCGTCCCCAGCCACATCTTCCCCAAGCCCGTCCGCAGGCCGCCGGTCTACCTGGCCGGGTTCACCCCGGCCGCCCTGCGCCGCACCGGCCGCCGGGCCGACGGATGGCTGCCAGCGTCGCTTCCGATCCCCGCCCTGACCTCGATGTGGGCGGCCGTGCGGAGGGCCGCCGGGGAGGCGGGCCGCGATCCGGACGCCCTGCGCGTGGTGCTGCGCTGCAACCCGGTCATCACCGGCGAACCGGTGGACGGGTCGCGGGTGCCGAGGGCCGGCACCGTGGCCCAGATCGCCGGCTATCTGGCCGCGGCGGCCGACGCCGGGGTTCACGAGGCGCTCGTCGACCTCCAGCTCACGGCCCGCGACGCTCATCACCTCCTCGCTCTCGCCGAGGCCGTACGCGCCGCGCTCTGATCCGCGTACCCTCGGATGAAGCGGGACCGAACGGGCACGACATGCGAATCTCCGGGGGTGGCGGCGCGTCGCCGGCCCCGCGTGCGGATAATGGCCCAAGCGCCACAACTCAGGAGAACGCTTTGACCACTCCACTCGGCAGAGACAATCTCGACCTGGCGGCGACCGCCCAGGAGCTGGCCGACCGCGCCCCCACGGGGTCGCTGAGCCATGCCGCCGCGAAGTCCGTGGCGATCACCTTCGCCACCACACGCGACGTCGCCCAGGCCAGGACCGCCCTCCACGGGCTCGCCCCCGACGACGTACGGCAGGCCGCGCTGGAGCTGTTCGACCAGCTCTCCGCCCGGCCGCGCTGACGGCGCGGGCCTACGGCGCGGCCGGCCATCCGGCCGCGTCCGGCATGATCTCGGCCCGGCGGAACGTCATGAGGCCGCCGGCCGGGTCGAGCGTGCCCCAGGACAGGTAGCTGAACCGGCCTCAGGGACGGCCGCGCGCTCGATCCGCATGTCGTGCGGAACGAGACGGGAACGACGGACCGGCCGCCGGGGTGGCCGGTGCGTCGCTCCCGTTTGATCAGGCCGCCGCGGGCGGGGGAGCCAATGACTCGCCGGCGGCGGACGCGGGCACCTCGCCGGTGACCGGCGGCTTGAGGAAGCCGGTCACCCAGGATGCCGGGATCGCGATCACTGAGATCACCATGCCGGTGATCACCGGGCCGGAGGCTCCGTGGGTGGCCAGGGCCCAGCCACCCGCGAGGGAACCGATGGCGATGCCGGCGTTGATGGCCGAGGCGGGGAGCGTGGCCGCCAGGTCGGCGCCCGGGCCGGACAGCGACACGATGCGGTACTGCAGCGACGGCACCATGCCGAAGCCGACGATGCCCCATGTGATCAGCGCCAGGGCGACGAGCGGTGGCACCTCGCCCGCGAAGTAGAGGAACACCAGGGCCGCGACGAGCACCACGTTGGCCACCAGGATCGCCCGTGCCGCGTTGCGGTCGGCGAACCGGCCGCCGCCGAAGGCGCCGACCGCGGTGGCCGCGCCGTACGCCAGCAGGAAGGCGCTGATGAGGGCGCCGGAGATGCCGGTGACCTGGTCGAGGAACGGCGTGATGTAGGTCAGGGTCGCATAGGGCCCGGCGAACAGCAGGACGCACAGGCCGAGCACGGCGAGCACCCGCGGTGCGAACGCGTGCCGGGCCTGGGTCCAGGCATTGCCCGCTCCGCCGTTGGGAACCGGCGGGATGACCAGCACCAGGGCGACCAGGACCGGCGCGCCGAGGCCGATGATCGCCAGGTACGCACCCTCCCAGCCGCTGGCCTCACCGATCAGCGTGCCGATCGGCACACCGAGCGCGGTGGAGACCGCGAACCCGCCGATGACGGCGGAGAACGCCCGGCCGATCCGCTCCGGCGGCACGAGGCTGATGCCGGCGGTGAAGGCGAGACCGACGAAGAGACCCTGCAGCGAGCCGGTCAGCGCCCGTACGACGACGAAGACGGCGAAGTCCGCCGTGAGCACCGCGACCAGGTTGAGCACCAGCCACACGGCCATCGTCGACCAGAGCAGCGCCCGGCGGCCGAGCCTGATGGTGAGCGCGGTCAGGATCGGCCCGCCGATGGACAGGCCCAGCGCATACGCGGTGACCAGGAATCCGGCGACACTCACCGACACGCCGAGGTCCGTGGCGACCGGCTGGAGCACGCCGACGACGACCAGCTCGGCGCTGCCCATCGTGAACGTGCCCAGGAACAGCACAAGCAGTGCCAGGTTGGTGCGGGTCCGGCTCCCCGGCGCGGTTTGTGTACTCATGACTTCCTTCCTGATCTCGCCCGGGTGGTCGGCCGCCCCGGGCGGCGAGCGCCCGGCGCGACCCCGGGATGTGTTCGCCCGGATGCCCGGCCACCGTCCGACACATCATCGAAGATCACTGTACCGTAGTTAGGGAACGATCCCTAACATTCGCGCTCACTATAGTTGGAGGCGATCTCGCCTCAAGTTCGTCGGGCGAAGGCAAGGGGGAACACGTGACGCGGCGGCCAGGCTCCGCTACCCGGGAACACGTGCTCCAGGTGGCGCACGACCTGTTCTACTGGCGCGGCATCCGGGCCACCGGGGTGGACTCCGTGGCCGCCGAGGCGGGGGTGGCGCCCACCACGCTGTATCGGCTGTTCGGTTCCAAGGACGGCCTGGTGGACGCCTATGTCGACCACGTCGAGCAGGGCTACCGCAAGTGGTTCACCGGCGCCACCGAGCCCGGTGCGCTGCCACCGCGGCAGCAGATCCTCGACCTGTTCGACCGGATCCTCGCCTCCCTGCAGCCCGAAACCTGCCGTGGGTGCGCGTTCCTGATGACGCTCGGCGAGTTCCCGGACAAGGAGCTGCCGGCGCACCGCCGGGCGGTGGCCGCGAAAGCCTGGAGCCGTGAGCGGCTACGCGGGCTGGTGCGCCATCTGGCCGAGGTCGAGACGGTCGAGGACCCCGACGCTCTCGCCGACCAGTTGACGCTCATCATCGAGGGAATGAACGCCTCGGCGCAGGCGCTGGGTGTCGACGGGCCGGCCAGGCGGGCCCGGGCGATGGCGGAGGTGCTGCTCGACGCGGCGACGGCGGGAGGGCCCGCGCGCCGGCCGGTCCAAGCGGCCCCCTCCGACGCCCGGTGACAGCGGCGCGCCCAGTCGAAGCGGCCCCTCCGACGCCCGGTGACAGCGGCGTGCCCGCGGCCGCTCGGTCGCGGGCCCCGCTCGCCGCACCGGATTGACGCAAGGTAGGGTTCCCTATCATTGCCTCGTATGCTCCGGAGCATGTCCCAGCACCCAAGGAGTCGCCACATTGAGCAAGGTCATCACGCTCTCCGCGGCGGAGTCCCGCCGGGCCCTCGACGCGGCCCTGGCCAAGGCCGAGGAGCTGGGTTTCACGGTCGCCATCGCTGTCGTCGACCACGCGGGACACCTGACCTCTGTGGCCCGGATGGACGGTTCCACGTTCATGGCCACGACCATGGCGGCCAACAAGGCGATCACCTCTGCCGGCTCGGGCATGTCCACCCACGAGATGGCCGGGTTCCTGGCCGCCGACCCGGTCATGCTCACGGCCATGGCGGCCCAGCCCGGCATCTGCATCCTGCCCGGTGGCGCCCCGATCCGAATCGCCGGTGCAGTCGCCGGTGCGATCGGGGTGGCCGGTGCCCCGACGTCGGCGGAGCAGCAGATCGCTCTGGCCGGTGTCGCCGCCGCCGTGGGGAGCTCGGAGACAGAGGTGGATTGACCGGGCCGCACGGGCCTTCGGACCGCCCCGGTCCACAGTGGATGGAACGTGATCGTGGTGGCGTTCGAGCCTGCCGCCCGGCACGGCCGGAGACAACGGCGCCCCGGGACCGTCGGGACCGGTACTGCGGGCCATCGTCCTCGAGCTCACATGGTGAGCTCGAGCGAGGCCGTCATGGTGGGCGATACTGGGATTGAACCAGTGACCTCTTCCGTGTCAGGGAAGCGCTCTCCCGCTGAGCTAATCGCCCTGGACGAACCAGAGGTGGAGACGGGATTTGAACCCGTGTACGCGGCTTTGCAGGCCGCTGCCTCGCCTCTCGGCCACTCCACCGGGTCTAGATCCGAGCGGAAGACGGGATTCGAACCCGCGACCCTCACCTTGGCAAGGTGATGCTCTACCACTGAGCCACTTCCGCGTGCGGCCCGGGCGGTGCCGGACTCACGCAGAGCACTTTATCCAATCCGCGCCGACTCCCCAAATCAGAGCCGTCATCGCTGGTCGGAGGGCTGACGCCGGCGCAACGGGGCTTCGGTGGGCGTCGAAACGTCACCGCGTTACGGTCGAGACATGACCGCTGAGTACATCGCAGCAGACGCCGACGTCGCCCCGGTCGCCGCCCTGATCGCGGACAGCGCTCGCGCCGCCATGCTCACCGCACTGCTGGACGGCCGGGCGCTGGCGGCCGGGGAGCTGGCGCGCCTCGCCGGGGTCGGCGCCCCGACCGCCAGCTCCCACCTCGCCAAGCTGCTCGACGGGGGCCTGGTGACGGTGGTCAGCCAGGGCAGGCACCGGTACTACCGCCTGGCCGGACCCGAGGTGGCCCAGGTGATCGAGGTGCTCGCCCGGATCAGCGGGCGGCCCGCCGTACGGTCCCTGCGGCAGTCGCGGCAGGCCCGGATGCTGCAGGAGGCCCGCACCTGCTACGACCACCTGGCGGGCAGGGTCGGTGTCGAGCTCTACGACGCGATGCTGCGCGAGGGCCACCTGGCGGAGTCGGACGGCGGCTGCGCGCTGACCCCGCGCGGCGCGGCCGTGCTCGACGGCCTCGGTGTGGACCTCGACGCCGTACGGCGGAGCCGCCGCAGGTTCGCGCCCGACTGCCTCGACTGGCTGGAGCGCCGGCCGCATCTCGGCGGGGCGCTCGGCGCCGCCGTTCTGGAGCGGCTTCTCGCACGGGAGTGGCTGATCCGGGGGGCCACGCGCCGGGCGCTGCGGCTCACCGGCCCCGGGCGGGAAGGGCTGGTCGCCACCTTCGGATGTAAGGACCTATCCTCAGATACGCTGGTTACTCGCACAGGTGGGGACGACGGGAAAGAGTAGGACGATGCGCGACAACGAGGTCGTGGCCGTCGGGCCGGAGCCGCTCGCCTTCGACGAGGTCGTCCGGGTCGCCCGGCACGGCGCCGCGGTCAGGCTGACGGACGACGCGATCGCCGAGATGGCCGCCTCGCGCGGCAGGATCGAGGAGCTGGCGGAGGGCGCCACCCCGGCCTACGGCGTCTCCACCGGGTTCGGAGCGCTGGCCACCCGCCACATCGACCCCTCGCTGCGCGCCCGGCTGCAGCGCGGCCTCATCCGCTCCCACGCGGCGGGCTCCGGCCCCGAGGCCGAAACCGAGGTCACCCGGGCGATGATGCTGCTGCGGCTGCACACGCTCGCCACCGGCCACACCGGTGTCCGCCCGAAGACGGCCCGGGTCCTCGAGGCGCTGCTCAACGCCGGGATCACCCCGGTCGTCCACGAGTACGGCAGCCTCGGCTGCTCCGGCGACCTCGCCCCGCTGTCCCACGTCGCCCTGACGATCATGGGGGAGGGGGTCGTCCGCGACGCGGCCGGCCGTACGGCGCCCGCGGGGGAGGCGCTTAAGGAGGCCGGGATCGAGCCCGTCGAGCTGGCCGCCAAGGAGGGCCTGGCGCTCATCAACGGCACGGACGGCATGCTCGGCATGCTCGTCCTCGCCCTGCACGACCTCACCCGGCTGCTGAAGACCGCGGACATCACCGCGGCGATGAGCGTGGAGGCCCTGCTCGGCACCGACCAGGTGTTCGCCCCCGAGCTGCAGGCGCTGCGCCCGCACCCGGGCCAGGCGGCCGCGGCGGCCAACATGCGGGCGCTGCTCGACGGCTCCGGCATCATGGCGTCCCACCGGGACGGCTCCTGCACCCGCGTCCAGGACGCGTACTCGCTGCGCTGCGCGCCGCAGGTGGCCGGCGCCGCGCGCGACACCGTCGCCCACGCCGCCGCGGTCGCCGGCAGAGAGCTGGCCAGCGCGATCGACAACCCGGTCGTGCTCGCCGACGGCCGCGTCGAGTCCAACGGCAACTTCCACGGCGCCCCGGTGGCGTACGTCCTGGACTTCCTGGCCATCGCGGTCGCGGACGTCGCCTCGATCGCCGAGCGGCGGACCGACCGGATGCTCGACGTGGCGCGCAGCCACGGGCTGCCGGCCTTCCTCGCCGACGACCCGGGTGTCGACTCCGGGCACATGATCGCCCAGTACACCCAGGCCGCGATCGTCTCCGAGCTGAAGCGGCTGGCCGTCCCCGCGAGCGTCGACTCGATCCCCAGCTCGGCCATGCAGGAGGACCACGTCTCCATGGGCTGGTCGGCCGGGCGGAAACTGCGCCGGGCGGTCGACGGGCTCACCCGGGTGCTCGCCATCGAGCTGCTGACCGCCGCACGCGCGATCGATCTCCGGCGGCCGCACGAGCCCGCGGCGGGCACCGGGGCGGTCGTCGCCGCGCTGCGCGAGTCGGTCGCAGGGCCGGGGCCTGACCGGTTCCTCGCCCCCGAGATCGAGGCGGCCGTCCAGCTCGTCGCAGACGGCGCGGCGCTCACCGCGGCCGAGTCCGCCGTGGGCCCCCTGGCCTGACAAGCTCCGGCCCGAGAAGCTCCCCGGCATCCGGGGAAAGCGTCAGAGCCGGAATCGCGTAGCCCATCACGTGGCCGGGGGCCGCAGGCCGAGCCACTGCTCGGCGTCCCAGGCCTGGAACCGTTCGACCTCGGTGAACCCCAGTTTCGCCGCGAGGCGCATCGAGCCGACGTTGGCGCTCTGGGTGGTGAGCACCACCGGCTCGCCGGGAAGGGCGCCGTCAAACCAGTCGAGTGCCGCCGCGCACGCCTCGGCGGCGTACCCGTGCCCCCAGGACTTCGGCAGGAACAGGTAACCGAGATCGGCCTTCCCCACGGCAGCCGGGCGACGGTGCCCTGTCGCTCTCCTGATCAGGATCTGGCCGATCATCGCCCCGTCGAGCTCGACGACGAAACTCCCGGGCCATCGCTCGGGCACCTCGGGCATCTCACGCTCAAGCTCGTCACGCGGTCGGGGACCGCCGAGGTAGGTGTGCACCTCCGGCGAGGCGAACAGCTCGATGAACGTCGTACGGTCCCGCGCCTCGGGCTCACGGAGCACGAGCCGCTCGGTCCGGATCAGCTCAGGCGGCCAAGTCACATGTCCCAGATCTGACATGCGCGCAAGCTAACAACTCTGGAGGACGACGTTCAACCTGGGCGTCAACGCGTGGTTCGCCGGCCGAGCTGTGAGCGCGGCCGGGCGAACAACCCCGGCTCGGTCAGCGGGCGGCGGTGAACGGGAAGATCGCGGTGAGGTCCTCACCCGCCAGTCCCGCTCCGGCGGCCTCCGTCAGGCGGTCCCGGGCCGTCGCGGCGACGGACTGGGCCGCTCCCGGACCCTCGGTGGCCAGGCGGAGGTCCTTGGCCGCCAGGCCCAGCGCGTACCGGGTCTCGAACGGGCCGGACTCGATCGCCGGCCGCAGCCGCTCCACCAGCGGCCCGAGCGGAGTACGTGACAGGACGTCCAGGAAGGCCGCGCGGTCGAGCCCCAACGCCCCCGCGTAGGCGAGGCTCTCCGCAAGGCCGACCTGCACGGGCACGAAGGCGCTCATCGCGGCCAGCTTCATCGCCGCGCCCGCGCCCGGCCCGCCCGCCTCCACGACGGTCCCGAAGACGGCGAGCACGTCACGGACGCGGGCCAGGTCCTCGGGGGAGCCCCCGGCGAGGACGATCAGCGTGCCCTCGGCCGCCGGGCCGACACTGCCGAGGACGGGCGCGTCGACGAGGCCGACGCCCTCGGGCAGCAGCGCGCGCACCCGCTCCACGGCTTCCGGCCCGATCGTGGACATCTCCACGACCACGGTGCCCGGTCTCATCCCCGGCGCGGCGGCGCGGATCACCTCTTCCACCGCCTCGGGGTCGCTCAGCATGGTCACGACGAGGTCGGCCTTCGCCGCCGCGGCGGCGGGGGAGGACGCCGTCACGGCGCCCGGCAGCTCCTTGGCGGTCCTGTTCCACACGGTCAGCTCATGCCCGGCGGCGACGAGCCGCCCGGCCATGGGTACGCCCATGCGTCCCAATCCACAAAAAGTGATCATGCCGACGACGTTAGCCGGAAGCCGTGCCATTCCACCAGCGAGTAGATTTCATATGAGCCATACGCTGGACTCATGGATCGGGAAGGCATGTTCGACACCGACGCCCTGGTGCTGCTCGACGCCGTGGCACGCACCGGCTCCTTCACCGCCGCCGCCGCGCGGCTCAACTACACGCAGTCGGCGGTGTCACGGCGGATCGCGTCGCTCGAGGCCGAGGCGGGCGGCCCGCTCTTCGACCGGCTTCCCCGCGGCGTACGGCTGACCGCCGCAGGGCAGGCACTGCACCGGTACGCCCGGGACGTGCTGGAGCGGCTCGGCCGGGCGGGGGAGGAGCTCGCCGCGATCCGGGAGGGCACGGGCGGGCGGCTGCGGGTGGGCGCGTTCGCCACCGCCAACGCCGTGCTCGTCCCCGTCGCGTTGCGCGACTTCAGGCAGGCTCGCCCCGACGTGACGGTGAGCATGGCCGAGGGGCTCAGCGTGACGCTGCTTGAGGCGCTGGGCCGCGCGGAGATCGACATAGCGGTCGTCAGCGACTATCCGTCGGGGCGCGGGCCCGGCGAGGAGGCCGAGGTGGTCCGGCTGATGGAGGACGAGCTGCTGGTCGCCCTGCCCGCCGGTCACCGGCTGGCAGGCTCCGGGGTCGTCGATCTGCGCGACCTGCGGGAGGACAGCTGGATCGAGGGCGCTCCCGCCGGCAGCCCGACCATGCTGGCGGCCGCCTGCGCCCGGGCCGGCTTCGCCCCGCGCGTGGACTTCAGGATCGCCGAGTGGACCGGCAAGCTGGGATACGTCGCGGCGGGCCTCGGCGTGACGCTGGTCCCGGCGATGGCGGCGCCCGCCATACGGGGCGATGTGGCCCTGCGGTCGCTCGGCGACCTCGCGCCACGCCGCACCGTCTACGCCGCGCTGCCGCGCACCGCCCCGCTGGCGGCGGCCCGTTTCCTGCTCGGCCTGCTGTCGCGGCCGCCGGGGTGAGGGCCGATGGGAGTGGCCCGGGAGACCTGGGAGAATGGTCCCGTGCACGAGGCCTTCGCCTATGTCGGGGGACACCTGGCCACCAGACTGCGGGAGGTGACCACCGACCTCGCCGCCCTGGACGGCTCCGGCTGGTGGGCCGTCGTCGTGTCGTACGAGGGCAAGGTCACCTGCGCGCGTTTCGCGGACGTCCGGCGGGTGCCGCTGCCCCGCCCGGCGGCTCCCTGGCAGGGCCCGGCGGCCGGGGACTGGCGCAGCTCGCTGGACCAGGCGGCCTACGAGAGCGGCGTGCGGACGATCAGGGACTACATCGAGCAGGGTGAGGTCTACCAGGCCAACCTGTGCCGCGTGCTGTCCGCGCCGCTCCCGCCCTCCGCCCGGCTCCCCGCGGACCCGCTCGCGCTGGCCGCCCGGCTCGCCGAGGGCAATCCCGCGCCGTACGCCGCGGTCGTCGACGTCCCCGGGCTGTCGGTGGTGTCGGCCTCGCCGGAGCTCTACCTGTCGCGCAGCGGCGAGGTGATCGAGTCGAGGCCCATCAAGGGCACCGGGGTGACGGCGGCCGATCTGCTCGACAAGGACTTCGCCGAGAACCTCATGATCGTCGATCTCGTCCGCAACGACCTCAGCCGCGTGGCCAGGGTAGGCTCGGTGTCCGTGCCCTCGCTCTTCGCGGTCGAGGAGCACCCCGGGCTGGTGCATCTGGTGTCGGCGGTGCGGGCGCGGCTGGCCGCCGGAGCGGGCTGGCCCGAGCTTTTCGCCGCCACCTTCCCCCCGGGCTCGGTGACCGGGGCGCCGAAGTCCACGGCGACGCGCATCATCAACGAGCTCGAGCCGGAGCCGCGGGGGCCGTACTGTGGGGCCGTGGGCTGGGTCGACGCCGACCGGCGCGAAGGCGCGCTGGCGGTGGGCATCCGGACGTTCTGGATCGAGCACGACGTGCTCCGGTTCGGAACGGGGGCGGGCATCACCTGGGGGTCGCAACCTCGCCGGGAGTGGGACGAGACCGAGCTGAAGGCGGCGCGGCTCATCGGGCTCGCTTCCCGGGACGGCCGCGATCAATAGGACGATCTATCGGGTCACGAGGACAGCGATCATAGGAATGGAGAGGGAGATGGCCGTACCCATCTGGGTGAACGGGGACCTGTACGAGCCGGACAAGGCCGTGGTGTCGGTCTTCGACCACGGGCTCATGGTCGGCGACGGGGTGTTTGAGACGATCAAGGCGGTGGACGGCGAGTCCTTCGCGCTCACCCGCCACCTGGACCGCCTCGCGCTGTCCGCCAAGCGGATGGACCTGCCCGAGCCCGACCTGGCGTCGATCGCCGGCGGCGTCCGCGCCTGCCTGGCCGCCGCGCCCAAGTGGCCCCTGGCGAGGATCAGGATCACCTACACCAGCGGCCCGGGACCCCTCGGCTCCGACCGCGGCACCGCCGGGTCGAACATGATCATCATCGTCGGCGAGCAGCAGCCCTTCCCCGCGACCGGGGACGTCACCGTCGTCCCCTGGCCCCGCAACGAGCGCGGCGCGCTGGCCGGCGTCAAGAGCACGTCCTACGGCGACAACGCCAAGGCCCTGGCATACGCCAAGGAGCGCGGCGGCGCCGAGGCGATCTTCGAGAACCTCGCAGGGAACCTGTGCGAGGGCACCGGCAGCAACATCTTCATCGTGACCGGCGGCCGGCTCATCACCCCGACGCTCGCCTCCGGCTGCCTCGCCGGCGTCACCCGCGCGCTGGCGCTCGAGTGGTACGGCGGGGAGGAGGCCGACGTCCCCATCTCGGCGCTGTACGAGGCGGAGGAGGCGTTCCTCACCTCCACGACCCGCGACATCCAGCCCATCCGCGCGGTGGACGGCAGGGCGCTGCCCCAGGCTCCGGGCCCTGTGACGCTGGCGGCCATGAAGGCCTTCGCCGAGCGGTCCGCCGGCGACCTCGACCCCTGACGGGTCAGAACCTGGTCCTCAGGCTCAGGCCCGGCCGTACGACCGCTGGCTCTGCACGTTCAGCTCCTTGAACCGCAGGGACTTGGCGGGGTCGGTGATCGGGTCGTCGACGCGCAGGACGTCGAGGCCCTTGGTGATGTCGCTGGAGTAGATGTAGCCGTTGTAGTAGTACGCCGACCAGGAGCCGCCGAGCTGGTCGCCGGGCGGCAGCGGGCCGCGCTCGAAGTAGGCGATCTCCACGGGCTTCGCGGGGTCGGTGAAGTCGAAGACGGACACGCCGCCCATGTACCAGGCCTGCACCATGATGTCCCGGCCCGGCACCGGGACCAGCGACCCGTTGTGGGCGACGCAGTTCTCCTTCGCGCTCTGCATCCGGGGGATCTTGAAGTACCCCTTGCGGGTCAACCGGTGGTCGGGCGTGAGCTCGTAGATCGCGTCGGCGCCCTTGGTGGGGCTGCCGGACGGGACGCAGGTGGCCGCCATCCCGCCGCCCAGCTCGTCGCTGAAGACGATCTTCGTGCCGTCGTTGTTGAACGTCGCGGAGTGCCAGATGGAGAAGTTCTCCTCGTCGGTCACCGTCTGGAGGACCCGCGGGTTCACCGGGTCGGAGATGTCCATCAGGACGCCGTCGCCGTAGCAGGCCCCGGCGGCCAGGCCCTTCTCCGGGTAGGCGGTGATGTCGTGGCACCCGCCGAGGCCCTCCTCGGCGTCCTGGCCCTTGAACAGCGCCGGCTTGGCCACGACGCGGGCGTCACCCGGCTGGTCCACCGGCACCTCGACGATCGAGATGTTGTCGTGCGGCGCCGGGCAGCTCTTCGAGCCGGGCTCCGGGCCGGCGGAGGAGACGTACAGGTAGAGCGTGTCCGCGCTCTTACCCGGCACGATCGCGTTGGTGTGCGAGCCGCACTCGGTCTTCACACTCTTCAGGTAGCGGGGGTTGGCCTTGTCCGAGATGTCGAAGATCCGGATGCCCTCCCACTCGCCGTCGCTCGTGCTGTCGCCGGGCTCGCTCGCACATGTGTCGCTCGTGCGCGGCTCGTCGACCGACAGGAACAGCAGGTCGCCCGAGACCGAGACGTCGTTCTGCCCGCCGGGGCAGGACACCCGGGCGACCGCCTTGGGATGCGCCGGGTCGCCGATGTCGTGGACGGTGAAGCCCTCGTAGTTGCCGACGAACGCGTAGTGCCCCTCGAAGGCGAGGTCGGTGCCCCAGGCCTGCGGGCCGTCGAACGGGGCGTCGAGCGGCACGTTGGCCACGACCTTCATGTTCGGGCTGTGCCTGATCTCGTCCTGCCCGGGAAGCGCGGCCGCGGTCTCCTCGCCGTCGCTCCGCGCCTGCGGGCTCGCGGGCGTCACCGTGCAGGCCGCCGTCGTGACCACCAGAAGGCACGCCGCCAGGGCCGCTTTGAGCATCGGTCGTTTCACAGCGCCCCCAGGTGTCCGGTACGTGGCCCAGTATGGAAGCTATGTCGGGCAGGCGGCCGGTGCGGGCGGCTTTCGTAACAGTTGGGCGGGCAATGGGGGCGCTGGCGGTCGTCGTCCTGGCGGCCGGATGCTCACGGAGTGAGGCGCGGACACCGCTCGTGGCCGGCTCCCAGGCCCCCGTCGTCCTCCCCGGCGCTCCGGGAGAGCCCGGCCGTACGGCGGAGCCCGGCGGGAGGATCGGAGACTCGGAGGCCAGGCCGGCCGCCGCCGACGTCCGGTTCGCGGAGATGATGATCCCGCACCACCGGCAGGCGCTGGAGATGGCGGCGCTGGTGCACGCGCGGACGTCCGACCGGCTCGTGGGGGCCGTCGCCGACCGCGTCACGACGGGACAGGGGCCGGAGATCGCGGTGATGGAGTCGTGGCTGGAGTCGCTGGGCCGCCGGCCGCCCGCTTCGGACTCTCACGGGCAGACGAGCGGGTACGGCATGGCGACCCTGGAGGAGCTCAACCGGCTCAGGGAGGCGCGTGGAGGCGCCTTCGACAGGCTGTTCCTCACCCTGCTGATCAGGCATCACGAGGGTGCCGTGCGGATGGCGGGCGAGGAGCTGCGCGGGGGGAGGGACCGGGCCATGCGGAAGATGGCCCAGGACGTGGTGTCCGGTCAGCAGATCGAGATCACCCGGATGCGGGGCGTCCTCGACGGGCTATGAGCTCCAGAGCATGTTGGTGAGCTCCTCGTCGAGGTCCATGAAGTCGGTTTCGCGACCGGCCGGGACGAGCTCGTAGGTGCGGTGCAGGAACTCGGTCAGCGGGGCCAGAGGCACCTCGAACAAGGCCTGGCCGAAGGGCGACGTGAGGCTGATGTTGAGCGTCCGCTCGCCGTCCGAGCGGGCCGGCCACACCTGCACGTCCCCGTCTCCCACGCGGCGGACGATGCCGACCGTCAGCAGCTCACGGGCGAAGATCCACTCGACCGGCTCGTCGTTGCCGACGTGGAAGGCCATGCGGATGGCGTACGGGTCCTCGGCCGTATAGCTCAGGCCGGCGAGGAGAGGCACTGTTGTACGGTCGGGGACCACAAGCCGAAGGCCCAGCTCGGCAGAGACGGTGGTGCTGTTCATCGTCAGCCAAACCTTTTCGTCGTCGGGTCCCCTCGCGGGGCTTTCACTGCGTGGACGGGCTCTGTCCGGTCCTCCTGCTAGGAGACGAACGAACAGACCCGTAGGAGAGATTCCGCCTCCAGGCCCTTCTGTAACGCACATCACAGCTTGACATTTAGTCATCTACCTGCTCAAACATCACCAAGAGGCACAGCTTTACCTCTGCTTTACGTGTCGGCGACGCCGTCGTGGCGAAGCCATTGCGGGTGATTTGATCTTAGGAGGTGCGTATGGGTCGAGCATGGAGCATCACGATGCTATGACACCACACCGCCACGCCGTGCCCTGTCTGGCGAACCTTTCGAAGGTGTTGACGAAGGCCGGACGATCACGCCGTCCGCCCGAGCTTTCGCCAGCACCCCCTCCGGTGCGGTATGGTTTTCTCCGTCGGCGCCTGAGGGCACCGGCCGTCCCGGGCGATTAGCTCAGCGGGAGAGCGCTTCGTTCACACCGAAGAAGTCACTGGTTCGATCCCAGTATCGCCCACGCAGCTCAGAGGCCATCCGCTACCACGCGGGTGGCCTTTTTTGATCTTCTGAGTGACTAACTGAGTGACTACGGTTCCCGGACGGGGAAGAGATCGTCCATCGCCTGCGCGCCGTCCAGCAGGACCGGGCGGAGCTGCTTGCGGTAGACGGTCTCGGTCACGATCGTCGTCCCGTGCCCGACGAGCCGGGAGATGTTCTCCAGAGGCATACCGCTGTCGGACAGCAGCGAGACGAAGCTGTGCCGCATCTCGCGAGGCGTCCAGTCGTCGGGGTTGACGTCGGTCTTCTTGAGAACGGTCCGGAAGGCTCGGCGGACGTTGCCCGCATTCAGGGGCGTCCCGTTGCGGGTGGCGAAGACGAGATCGAGGTCCCGCCAATTGTCACCGGCCTTCTCCCGTGCTTTCTCCTGCTTCTCCCGGTGGAGCCGCAGCGCCTCCACGCACCGCTTGGGCAGTGCCAGCGTTCGCCGCGACTTGCGGGTCTTCGTGTCCCCTCCGGTCCGTACGGAGTGCCAGACCATGATGGACGGCGGCACCGGGGGAGTGGCGTCCGGCTTGCCGTCCAGGTCCACACGGGACCAGGTGAGCGCCCGCAACTCCTCCGTACGAGCGCCGAGGAGGAGGGAGAGCACGATGTACGCGTGCATGGTCGTGCCCTCCGCCGCGTCGAGGATGGCCGCCGCCTGGTCGAAGGTGAGCGACTTTGACGGACGACCATCCTTGCCCTTGGGGACCTCGCTCAGCAGGACCACGTTCCGCTTGACCTTGTCCCGTGCCTGCGCGCGGTCCACGGCCCGCTTCAGGACGGACCGGATGTCTCGAAGGGTCCGCGTGCTGAGCGTTTTCGCCTTGTCGGCCAGCCATCGGTCTACGTCCTCCGCAGACAGCTCGCGGAGCTTGCGAGCCCCCAGCGCCAGGATCACATGCTTGTCGGCCAGGTACGTGCAGGTCTGTACCGTGGCCTCGTCCCGCCCGTGCAGGCCGTACCTCAGCCAGTCCTGTACGGCGTCCGCGACGGTGTAGTTGGCCGGGCCGACAGACAGCCCGTCGTCGAGGTCGCGCACGATCTCCTTGAGCTTCTCCTTGGCCTCGGTCTTGGTCTTGCCGCTGGCCTTCCTGACGATGCGTTTTCCGGCGGGGGTGTAGCCGACCGTTACGGAGGCGATCCAGCGTTGCCGCTGTTCGTCCCAGTGCAGGCCGCCGTCTCCCCGGCTGCGTCGTGTGGTCATGATGCTTTGGCCTCCTGTTCGAGTAGGGAGATGTAGTCGTCGATGGCCGAGGCCGGGATGAGCCGGGTACGGCCCTGGCGGACGGTGCGCAGGCGGCCCGTCCGGATCTGCTCGTAGATCACGCTGCGGCTCAGGCTGAGCAGGCGCATCGCGTCAGTGACGCGGTAGAGCCGCCGGTCATCGCTCCCGGGTTCGGTCATTCGGCCGTCCGGTGGGCGGCGATCTTTCGGGCGAGTTCGATGCGCTGGCGGAGTTGTTCGGCCAGGACGGCTTCTCCGGGGGTGTGGCCGCTGCCGGCGAATCGCCAGTGCGCGAGGACGAGTGTGGTCTCCTCGCCGGGGTCGGGGAGCCCGTGGCGTTCGCGTGCCTCCTTGGCGCGGTGGTCGGTGCGTGCCTGTCGGAGGTCGAGGAGGCGGGTGGAGTAGCGGCGGCTCTTGCTGGAGAAGTGACCCCGGAAGCCGAGCATGTGCGCCCACGGCCGGAGCCGGAGACCCTCGAACTCCGGGCGCGCGCCGAGGTCCCAGCAGGTGCGGATCATGTACCGGGCGTGGTCGGTGACGGGGAGCGCCTCCAGGTCGAGCCCCGGCTTGAGGCCGGTCCCCTTGCAGTGGGCGCAGGTGATCAGCAGGCTTCGCCCAGACGGACGGCCCCGTCCGCCGCAGGTGCCGCAGGACAGGCGGTGATCGACGGTTCCGGAGGCTTCCGCGCCCTTGGTGGCGTACTTGGCGATGTAGCCCGCCACTGCTTCCTCGCTGAGGCCGTCCAGGTCTCGGGACAGGAGGATGGGGCGAATGTCGAGCTGGTCACCCCAGCTGAGCAGGCGGGTGCCGATCGCGCTGGGTGGCGTGGTGATCTGGACCGCGCGGACGGCCAGCGGGATCGCCTCGCTGAGCAGGTCGGTGGTCGCCCACATGGGCGGCCTCTCGGCTGGGCCCTGCGGGCCGTCGAGCCGGATCACGGTGTGGAAGTGGACCAGGCCGCGGCGTTGATATTCGGCCACCTTGGCGAACGACAGCCGGACCTGCCGGGTAAAGGAGGTGCGGCTGATCCCGGCGAGCTTGGCCATCTCCCGGCGCAGGCCGAGGGTGAACCGGTGCCACAGCAGGCCCGCATGCGCCTGCCAGAGCACCGCGCCCGGGTAGTCGTAGCACTGTGGGCAGATGGGCTGCCCGAGTAGCTGGTCGCCCGTGTTGTGGACCTCCGGGCAGCCCATTGGGTTCCCGTGGGGGCAGGTGCCTGCGTTCTTGCGGGGGCGGCAGCGCAGCGTCTTGCCGTTGCGTTCGCGCACTGTGTGGACCGGCCCGAAGGACGGCGCGGTGAGGGTGGCGAACACGCGTGGGTGTTCGCTGACCTGTTCCGGCACGCCCTTGCCGCCGGACAGGCCCGCCCGGATGAGTTGGTAGGTGTCGGCTCGGTAGACCTCCGAGCATGCGGGGCAGACCGACGCGCGGCGGTTCCCGCACGCGATCAGCAGGTGCCCGGACGGTTCGTTGGCCGTGCGGTAGGAGTGCAGAGCCTCGCCGGTCGCCGCGTCGATCACGTGCGATTCACCGGCCAGGTGCACGGGGTGGGAGCAACCGCCGGTTGCCGCCACCATGGAGCGCCACCGCTCATAGCCGGGGTCGTTGAGGACCCGGACCATGTCGGTGAGCCATTCGGGGTGGGCGTCCGGTCCGTTGGTGGACGCCGGGTTTGCCTCCTTGTTCATCGTTGACCTCCTTACCTCGTCGCCGACATGTAGTCCAAGACGTGCTACGTCTTCATCCACATAGACATGTTAGCCAACACGTGCTACCTCTTGTAAAGACATCAGCGACGAGAAGAAGGGACAACGACACATGGCCGAAGAGAAGGAGGCCGCCCGCTGGCGGATCATCGCCGACCTCCTGCGCAGCGACGTGCTGGAAGACCACTACCAACCCGGCCAGGCCCTACCAGGAGAGGCATTCCTCGCCGCCGAGTACGCCACCTCCCGGCCGACCATCCGCAAGGCCATCGCCCAACTCGCCGGAGAAGGACTGCTGACCGTCGCCCACGGTCGCGGCACATTCGTCCGCCCGACCCCGGACCGCCGGCTGATCCTCACCGGCTGGTCCGACCATGAGGACCTGTTGAGCCCGGCCTATGACCCCGCGAAGCAATGGTGGGAACACGTCACCGTCCCCAGCGAAGCCGAACGCGCCCAGAGCAAGGTCATGCCGAACTCGGCGCTGTTCATGACCGCCGAGGGCAGCCGAGCCGACATCTTGGCCGTACGGCGAGGCACCATGGTCGTCTATCGCTACGCCTATTGGCAGCACACCAAGACCCGCGCCCGAATCCATCTGGCCTCGTACGTGCTCGCCGACCAGGTCGCGACGATCACAGGCGAAGACTCAGGCCGAGAGATCGAATCCCACGTCGAGCCCGAGGACTACTACGCCCACCTGGAGCGTGAGCACGGGCCGCTGCGCTGGACCACCTCCGTCCACGCCCGCATGCCCTACGGCGAGACCTACGAAGATCTCGCCATGGAGCCGGTCGGAACGCCCCTGCTGGTCGTTCGCCGGGTCATGCTCAGCCAACACGGCCGCCCACTGGAGTTCACCGAGATCGAAGCCCCCGGCGACCGCTTCGAGACCGCGTCCGTCAGCGACCACGACTCGGCCGAACCGGGAGGACTGGCCGCATTGCGGGTGTAGGTGGCTCAGAGTTTCTTTACTGGTTCAAGGCGACGGCGCTCCGCGCCGCCGCTGGCGGCCCCACGCCCGCCCGCCGTCCGGGCGTGCGGCTCTCCGGCCGGTCCCGGACGTCGGCGGCTCGGGCCGCCCCGCCGCAACCAGCGCCACGCCGTACCGACCGAACCCGTCGACCACACACGCGCCGTCGCCCACCGCCCCGCCGCCGGCCCAACCGCTCCGCGGCCCTTCGGGCGCCTACGGCGTTGCGCCGGCCGCTCCACTCCGCACGCGGCAGGAGGGTTGAGCACCGTATCTCCCCCTGCCCCCGCTGCCTCATTGTCCGTGGCCCTCGGTCGGCGTCAACGCCGTCTGTTCCCGTTGGGTGCGGGCTGCGGTGTACGACGCTGGCGGACGGACACGCGAAGACGGCATTGACCCCTCGGTCGGGCCACTGGGTTCGGCAGCTATCGGGGCAGGGGGAGGACTGGGCCAGGGCCGTAGCCCCGGAAAGGGCGCGGCGGCACGATACGGGGGCAACCTCCTCAACCCGGAGAAGAGGTCATCATGCCGCCGCGCCCGGTCTCAGGCAGGCCCGCCGATCATGCGCGCGTGCCGAGGGCCGCGACTCTCGGACGGGCGAAGGTCATCCAGGTACACGGACGGCTCAGGATCACGAGCCCGCACCAGGAGATAGTGACCACTGATCCGCTTGGCCGCACTCGACGGGGCGAGGCCGTAGGTCACCAGGGCATGCCCGCGTCGGCTCGGATGCGGAGCCGTCCACCAGATGATTCCGCCGTTCGTGCGAGCGATCAGGCCACGCCAGACCGACACGGCCACCCAGCGCTCCCCCAGCGGGTAGACGTAGCTGGGCACGTTGTGCCGTGCCAGCTCCGCCGCGAGCTGTTCGCCGACCTGGAGCGCCGTCACGCCAGCGCCTCCCCGGACGTGCGTACGCGCCTTGAGGTGGCGGCGGTCAGCTCGGCCTCGCGCATCAAGTCGCGCAGATCGTCGAGGCTGAAGGCGTCCAGGACCAGCGGAACAGGCACCGGCCAGGCGGCGATGGCGTAGAACCGACGACTGCCCAGGCCATAGGAGACAGCCCAAGCGGGTTCGGCCTCATCGAGCCGGGCGGCGGCCATCCGTTTCTCGGCATCCCAGTACCGGCGGTAGACGCGCGTCCAAGGCCGACCCGCTGCGTGGCGGGCGGCGCCATGCCCTCGCCGTTCTTTTTCTGGCTGTCGCGCAATGGTCTTAAGGTGAGCCACAGATCGCACCTCCAGTGTGCGGTTCAGGGACCCGTACGGCGCTGAGATCGCCTGCGGGTCCCGCTGTTCTTGGGCGTCACGTCCATCACATCGCCGCAGATACACCCGCTGACAGTGCGAGTAAGGGAGACTGGGGGAGACGAGCGGGCCCCCTTGTCTCCCCCGAGGTGTACGCGATGCGCGATCTACCCGGCTGGGCCGCACGGCTGCGTGCCGAGCGACGGGAACGGCTGTGGACCCAGCGCGACATGGCCAAGCACCTTGCCGAGGCCGCCGACGCCCGCACCCGCGACCGCTTCCCGGAACGGGAATCCTTGGTCCGCATGATCAAGGACTGGGAGGCGGGTAGGCACCAGCCCAAGGATCCCTACCGCGTCCTGTACAGCCGGGCCTTCGACATCAGCGAGGACGAGCTGTTCGGCAATCCGCGGTTGCCTCAGGGGCGCACACCGGCTGAGATCCTGCACGCTCTGTTGCGCGAGCCAGACCCGTTCACCCCGTCCGCCGGCCGGAAGGGGCGGCGGTTGGGCGAAAGCACGGTCGAGGATCTGGCCGCACGCGTCCACGGTGTGCGGCTTGCCGACGACGTGATCGCCGGGAAGGACCTGATCCGGCCTGCGTTCCGAGAGTTGGACGCGGCCGTGCGCACCTACCGGCACAGCACCTACACCGAGGCCGTAGGCCGTTCCCTTCTGGCGATCATCGGTGAGTTTGCCCAGATCGCGGGATGGGTCGCCAGTGACGCGGGCGAACATGACAAGGCAGCTCGCACGTACCGTCTCGGTATTAGGGCGGCCCACGAGGCCGGAGACCGAACCCTTGAGTCCAACCTCATCGGATCCCTGGCCTATCAGGTCACCAATGTCGGTGATCCGCACGAGGGGACGGAGCTTGCCCGTGCCGCCGTCGAGGTAGCCGGGCCGTCCGCACCAGCACGAGCGCGAGCGCTGGCATGGGATCGACTGGCCTGGGCGCACACCAGAGCAGGCCGGGCGCAGGAAGCGATACACGCCCTTGGCGCAGCCGAGGCCGCACTCGCCGACCATGGCGGAGAGGACGAGCCGGGCTATCTCTACTGGGTGGACGCGAACGAGCTCCAAATCATGGAAGCCCGCGCGTACACCGAACTACGCCGTCCACTCCGCGCCGTCCCCCTGCTGACCGAGGTCCTGAGCCGGTACGACGCCACCCACACCCGTGAGGTCGCGCTGTACCTGTCCTGGCTCGCCGTGGCGCTCGCGGACGCCAACGAGCCCGAGGAAGCCGCATGCACGGCCGCCCGCCTGCTCGACCTGTCGGCAGACGTAGCCAGCGACCGCACCGCTCGCCGAGTGGCTATCGTCCTCGAACGGCTAAAGCCATACCGTGACGTACCCCAGGTTCGAGAACTCTTGGTGAGCGCACCGTCCTCCAGTCGCAGCACTAGCTAACGGCGGAAAGCCAGTCGTTTACAGCGTGGCCTGCGCCTCCCGGACGTGGCGCAGCATGCCGTAGGCGCGCGTAGTTTCGGGGATCGAGCCAGCCCAAAAGGTTTCGGCGCCTCGTCGCGGCGCCCCTCCCCGACAGTTATGTAGACCAGCCTGGACAAGTTGGCGGCGACGCTGGGGAAGGAACCCAACCTCACGGTGGAGCCGTGTCGATTTCTCCAGACGTTCTCGCGCCGACGCGATGAGAGCCATCCCGCATCATCCGGCTGGTAGCAATCCGCAACATAACGTTACAGACCAGTTTGATCGCCATTATTTTGTCTGAGTACTGTCCTCATACGCTGTCAGACAGGTGGGCGACCGTCTTGGGCCAGGATCTCGGACGCCGGTTCTTCATCGGATTGGGAACGGGCCGCTATCTCCATCTGGAGGACGACGAACAACTCCTGTGGGTCTCCTCGGACCTCACCATTATGCGGGACCGGTTCGAGGACATCGGCTACCAGGCGGTGCTGCCGGGGCTCGGGCAGTACACCAGCGCGGCCCAGGTGAAACAGACGCTGAGTCACTGGTCCGATGACGTCGGGCTCAGCGAGAACGACATTGTGGTCGTCTACTTCGCGGGCCACGGGATCGCCGAACCGTACGACCGCCACCACCTGCTCTGCTGGGACACCAGGGTCGACGACCTGGCCGCCACGGGCCTGCCCACGGAAGATCTCATACGCGTGCTGTGCAACAGGAGGACCGGGCTGCGGCACCTCCTCGTCATACTGGACTGCTGCATGGGCGGCGCGGGCAGCGCCGACGCCATGATGACCGCGCTGCAGTCGATCGCACGGCAGCACACCGGCACGGCCTCATCCGGCCTGTGGTTCCTCGCCTCCGCCAGGAGCAAGGACGAGGCGGTCGACGGCGCTTTCGCGGCGGCGTTCGGCTCAGCCCTGGCATCGGCGGCGGAACGCACCGGGCAGCGGCAGCGTTACCTGGACCTCACCGAGCTGCTGAAGGCGATCAACGACGTATTCGCCGGAGAACGGCTCGGACAGCGGGCGGAGCTCGCCAGCGGCCTGGTCTCGGGGCTCGCCCCCTTCCTGCCGAACGAGAACTACCGCGAGGACCTCCCCGCCCTGGGTACCGACCTGGAGATCCAGCATAGGGTCGCCGCCCGCGACATCCTCGAACACTTCGGCCCGCGCTCCCGGGGCGTGGAGTTCGAGTCGGAACAGGGGCTGTACTTCAGCGGGCGCGAGAAGGTGCTCACCGGCCTGGTCTCCTGGCTGACCGCGCGACAGGGCGACGGCAGAGGACGTGTGGTCACCGGCAACCCGGGCTGCGGCAAGTCCGCAGTCCTGGGCCGGATCGTCGCGTTGTCCGATCCCGTTTACCGTACGAGGCTCAATTTAAGGGACGCCGATCCCGCCACGATCGTGCCGGAGAACCTGGTCACGGTCGCCGTGCACGCCCGGCACAAGCGACTGGAGGAGATCGTCGCGAAGATCGCCCCGGCGGTGGGTATCGAGACCGACTCCCCGGCCACCCTGCTGCAGGAGTTCAGCCGCCGGGATCGGAACGCTCCGCCGGTCGTCATTGTCGTGGACGCGCTGGACGAGGCCGGGTCGGGCACGCTGGCGGACTCGGGTGGTCGAGGGGAGCCCCGGCGGATCGCCAGGGAGTTCCTCCGGCCGCTCTCGGAGATCCACGAGGTGCGTCTGCTGATCGGCACACGCCGGGAGCTGGTCCCGAGCCTGGGAGCCGGGCTCGTCGTCCTCGACCTCGACAGTGCGGCCTATCGGGACGACCACGACGTGGCCGGTTATGTCCGCCGTGTGCTGCTGGCGAGCGATGAGCCAGACGTTCCCACCCCCTACCGGGCGCATCCCGAACTGGCCCGCGTGGTGGGCGACGGCGTGGCGCGCCGGGCCGCGGGGGTCTTCCTGGTGGCCAGAATGACCGCGCGATCACTGCGGCGGCAGCCGGCGGCGGTGGATGTGACTAGGCCCGGCTGGACAGAGGAGCTGCCGAGCGAGATCGGGGAGGCGTTCGACGACTTCCTCGCCCGCTTCGAGGCCGACGAGGCACGGGTCCGCCGCGTCCTCGTGCCGCTGGCCTTCGCGGAGGGACAGGGGATGCCCCGCGGTCAGATCTGGACCCTGCTGGCCACCCGGCTGTCCGGTGTGGAATGCTCCGACGCCGACGTGGCGGAGACCCTCACCGCCGCCTCCGCGTACATTGCCGAGGTGGTGGACGGCGGACGCTCCGTCTACCGCCTCTACCATCAGTCCCTCGCTGAGCACCTGCGGGTCAGCTCCGGCAGGCAGCAGGAGATCCAGTCGCTGATCGTGGACGGGCTCGTGGACGCCGTCCCGAAAGTGGCGGGTCGGCGCGACTGGTTCGGGGCCCACCCGTACATCCGCGGCCATCTGCCCACCCATGCGGCGGCGGCGGAAAGGCTCCACCACCTGATCGCGGATGCGGGCTTCCTGCTGGCCTCCGACCGTCTGGCGATGCTGCGGGCCATGCCCACTGTCGAGGGGAACCTCCAGGCGCAGAACATCCGCAGTGCCTACGAGCAGATCGCCCACCAGCTCACCGGCGAGCGCCCGCTGGAGATGCGGGCGGCGGAACTGCAACTGTCGGCACGCCGGTGCGGGGCCGACGAGCTGGCCGTCAGCGCAGGCGCGCTCGGCGTGCCCCTTCCGATCTCCGCCCGGTGGGCCTGGTGGTCGGCCACAGGCGCGCACCGGCAGCTGAGAGGACATACCTCCGATGTGCTCTCGGTCGCGGTCGGCGATCTGGACGAGCGGCCCATCGTCGTCACCGGGAGCGCGGACGGCACCGCCAGGATCTGGGACCTGACCACGCAGCAGCAGATCGGCAAGCCTCTCAGCGGGCACAAGTCGGTCCAGGCCATCACGGTCGGCGATCTCGCTGACTATACGGTGGCGCTGACCGCTGACATCGACGGGGCCGTGCACGTATGGGATCTGTCGGCGGCCACGGAGCTCGGCCCGGCGCTACGTGGTCACACCAATTCCGTCGGAGCCGTGGCGATGGCGACGATCGGGGACAGGTTCGTCGCCCTCACCGGCAGCGACGACGGAACGGCGCGGCTGTGGGACCTGGAGAGCCGGCGGCAGATCGGCCCGCCGCTGACCGCACACCGCGGAGCGGTGCACGCCGTCGCCCTGAGCCTGCTGGACGGGCGCCCCATCGCCGTCACCGGTGGTGCTGACCGGCGGGTTCATGCTTGGGATCTCGACGACATGGCCCACCCGTCCGCCGAGGAGCTGAGCGGCCACTCCGGCACGGTGACCGCGGTCGCGATCGGCGAGCTTGACGGGCGGATCGTGGCGCTCAGCGGAGACACTCTAGGACACGTTAACGTGTGGGATCTGGCCGCTCGTCAACAGATGGGCGAGCCCATCGCTGCCCACGTCGACTGGCGCTACGGGGGTGTCAACACCATCGCGCTCGGCGTGATCGACGGCAGGCCTGTCGCGCTCACCTGCGGGCGCAACAACGCGCGGCTGTGGGACCTGCGAAGCAGACGGCAGCGGGGGCACGGGCTCTCCGGTCACAGTAGCCAGCTGACCGGAGCCGCGCTCGACGTGCGTCATGATCGCCCGGTTGCCGTCACCTCCGGCCACGATGGATCGGCCCGCATTTGGGATCTCACGGCGGACCGGCCTTCGTCCGGCCACAACGGAGTCGTGCGCTCGTCCGGAGTGGGAGTGCTCAATGGCCGTCACGTCGCCATCACCGGAAGCGACGACTGGACGGCACGCCTGTGGGACATCCGGACGCGACGGGAGCTGGCCCCTCCGCTGGAAGGCCATACCGGGCCTGTGGGCGTCGTCGCGGTCGGCGAGGTGGACGACCGGATGGTCGCGGCGACCGGGGGGACCGACGGCACGATTCTGCTCTGGAACGCCGCCACCGGCACGCCCCTGGGGGAGCCGTTGCGCGGGCACACCAACACGATCAGCGCGGTGGCCCTGGGCCGCCTCGGGGATGTGAACGTCATCGTCAGCGGCAGCGACGACGGCACCGTTCGCGTCTGGGACATCGGCGCCGGCGAACCGGTCGGGCCTCCGCTGGAGGGGCATCTTGGAGACGTGGAACACATCGTCGTGGCCGGAGAGGGGGATGGTGGACTGACGATCCTGGTCGCCTCGTCGCAGGCCTGTGCGTACCTGTGGCGGATCGCGGGCCCTCGGGCGGTGCCCGAACAGTTGGCGTCGCTGGTGCCGGAGGACTGGCCTCCTCGATACGAGCTCATCGGAATCGGGTTCGCCCGGGGCCGTGCCCTCGCGCTCACCGTACGGCACGATGACGCGGTCATAGCCCGTGACGTGTCCACCGGAGCTCAGGTCGGCGCCGAGTTCATCGACCACGACGGAGCGAACGCTGGATGGCTCTGCGAACACGACGGGCGCGTGATCGCGGCAGTGGCGTCTTTCAGTACCGTGGTCTTCTGGGATCTCGACACGGGAGTGCCTTTCGGGGCGGCTTTCCACGCCGGAAGTGGAGATATCGAGAGTGTGGCCATAGGCGCGTTGTTGGATGGGCCGGTCGCCATCGTGACGACCACATCCACGGTTCGCGTGTGGGACATCATGAACTCGTGCCCCGTTGACGAGCCCCTCAGCGGGCGGGAGTCCTTGGTGATGAGCCTGGACGTGGGCTGGGTGGCTGGGAAGCGGGTGGTCGTCAGCTTGGGTGGCGACTTCGCCCTCCGCATGCACGACGCCGATACGGGCGATCAGGTCGCGCCGCACTTACTCACCGGCTGGGGCAGGCGGATGAGCCTCCTCACCGGGATGCGATTCCAGCTCGCGGTGCTGACGAGCACAGAAAAGGTTCACGTGTTCGATCTGTCTTTACGTGAGCGGACGGGGGTGTTCACCGGCCACCTCGACTACGTGAACGTCCTGTGGACAGGGCAACTCAGCGATCAGCTGATCGCCGTCACCGGGGACAGCGGAGGGACCATCTACACCTGGGATGTGGTGACCGTCGCCCGCGTCGCGCCTGCCATGACCGGGCACAGGGGCGGAGTACGGGCGCTCACCGTGATGGAGCGCCCGGTTCCCTTGATCGTATCCGGAGGCGATGACGGTACCGTCCGCATCTGGAAGCTGGCATCCGGCGAGCCCGTCGGCAATCCACTCACCGGGCATGTCTTCGCCGTCGACGCACTGGCGGCCGGGCGGGTTGGAGACCGCGATGTATTGCTCAGCGGGGACCGGGACGGAATCACTCTGCTCTGGGATCCGGAAACCGGAGCACGTCTCGACTTCCCGTTCATAAAGCACGATGGTCCCATCGTGTCGATGTCGTGCGCGGTGATCTCAGGGATGCCCGTCGCGGCCATCGCTGACAGCCTCGGTCTGCTACGCGCCTGGGATCTCGCCGGCCAGTGCTTACTGGCTGAGGTGGACGTCGGGGCGAGCGTTCTGGAGATGGTGATGGGACCCGACGGGCGCGTGTTCGTCGCCACCCAGATGGGCATGCTGGCGTTGGACCTCGACATGACGGCCACCCGCGACTCTAAGGAAAGGTCATGAGCAGGATCGTCCTGGTGCACGGGATCGGCCAGCAGATCAAGGGCTCCCACACACTTCAGGAAAGCTGGTATCCGGCATTGCTGGACGGGCTCGCCAGAGCGGGACGCGAGCCGATCGACCGGCGCGATGTCGCCATGGGCTTCTACGGTGACCTGTTCCGGAAGCGTGGCACCCGAGCCGTCGGAGCCCCAACTCTCGACTCCTCGGATGTGACCGAGGACGAACGAGAGCTCCTGCTCACCTGGTGGGAGACCGCCGCGGCCCTCGAACCGGCAGTCCCCGGACCTGGTGACCCCACCCGGATGCGGACTCCGGACATCGTCCAGCGAGCGCTCAACGCGCTGAGCCACTCAGCGTTCTTCTCCGGGATCGCCGAGCACCTGCTGATCTTCAGCGCTCGTCAGACCCGCCTCTATCTCGGCGACCGCGGCATCCGTGTCCAGGCCCGTGCCCGGGTGAACGACGCGATCACCGATCGGACGCGGGTCGTGGTGGCGCACTCACTCGGCTCCGTCGTCGCCTACGAGGCCCTGCACGAGAACGCCGCCGCTCGCAATGTCACACTCGTGACGCTGGGCTCGCCTCTCGGCATCCGCGGCCTGGTGTTCGACCGGCTGGAACCGCCGCCGTCGGACGGCCGGGGAGCATGGCCCGCTTCGGTCGTCAGATGGACCAACATCGCAGACCGGGGAGACGTGGTCGCGCTGTCCAAGTGGCTGGGCCCGTTCTTCGGCGGTGACCTCACCGACCTGCTCGTGCACAACGGGTCGCGTGCCCACGACGTCCGTCCCTATCTGACCGCCGAGGAGACCGGCGCCGCGATCGCGGAAGGACTATAACTGCCATTGGTAGCAGCCTCGGTGTCACGCTCACTGTGCTTCGAAGATTGTCATCGGACCTGGCGCGGCCTATGCCCGTGCTTTCATCGGCTTGCTGCCGGGACAGCCAGGTGTCTGCCATACCCAGGGAGGCAGTCGAGATTCCTCCTAGCGTGGGGATGGCGTCGCGTCGACCGCTCCAATTCGTACACGGCAGGTACCGTCAGCGCGAAGCGGGAGAGAGTAACGGCTGATCCGCTTGGCAGAGCTGTCCGGAGCAAGCGCGTAGGTGACTGAGGAGGATGACTCCCTGCAGTTGGCTGCGGAGCCGTCCACACGCACGCTCAGCGAGATGTAGCGGCAACGTCAGTCACCGCCACCAGGTTCTCCGCGTGAGTGACGAACTGAGTGACAACGACCACGGACGCCCGTGAAACAGTACGGACGTCCGTGGATAGTCAGGCCAGGTCACCGGCCCCCTCCTGCCAGGCCGACGATCTCGCCAATGTGCTTCACACCGAAGAAGTCACTGGTTCGATCCCAGTATCGCCCACAGAGTAGCTGCAGGTGAGCAGGGGTTTCGGAGAGTCTCCGGAGCCCCTTTTTCGATCTTGAGGGTCGTGGGGAGCCAAACGGGGAGCCACCTCAGGCGGACTTACCCGATGCCCGACCCGGTGCGGGCGCGCGCGCCCGCCTCGAAGTGCACAAGACCGAACTGATCAAACCCCGCGGGCCGTGGCGCAGCCTGGCCGAGGTGGAACTGGCCACCGCCGAATGGGTCGAGTGGTTCAACACCACCCGCCTGCACTCCTCCATCGGCACCATCCCACCGGACGAGCACGAAGCCCTCTACTACGCTCAACACCACCCAGCGAACCCGCTGGAATCAACCCCTGAGGTCTCCACCGAAGCCGGGGCGATTCAGGCTCGACTCCACGTCGTCCCATGAACGATCGCCACCAAATCCGATCATCTCATCAAGATCGAACCCCTTCAGATGCCGAGGCCGGCGTCACGGGCGCGGACGACCGCGGCCGAGCGGTCGGAGACGCCGAGTTTGGCGAAGATGTTGGACACGTGGTTGCGGATGGTCTTCTCGCTGAGGAACAGGCGCTGCGCGATGGCGTGGTTGGTGAGCCCGGCGGCGACTAGGTCGAGGACCTCCCGCTCCCGATCGGTCAGCTCGGGCAGGGGGTGGGGGCGCACCGTCTCGGTGGCCAGGGCGGCCAGCACGCGGCTCCCCGCGGAGGAGCCGAAGACGACCTGGCCGGCCGCGACCGCTTGGAGCGATCGGATGATCTCGGCCGGCGGTGCCTCCTTGAGGAGATAACCGCGCGCGCCCGCCCGAATCGCCGCGAGGATGGTGTCGTCGTCCGACAGCATGGTCAGGGCCAGCACCGCCACGCCGGGGTGGCGGGCCTTGATGCGAGAGGTGGCCTCCACGCCGCTGATCCCGGGCAGGTGCAGGTCCATCAGGACCACATCCGGGGTGTGCCGCTCGATCAGGTCGAGGGCGACCTCTCCGCTGCCAGCCACGCCCACGACCTCCACCTCGGGCAGGTCGCGGAACAGCGCCACGAGCCCGTCGGCGAACACCGGGTGGTCCTCGACCAGCATCACCCGGATCACGAGACCACCAGGGGAAGCCGTACGACCAGATGGGTGCCGTTCCCTTCGCCGGTGCGAAGTTCGAAGGTGCCGTTGAGCTCCTCCGACCTGCGCCGCATCGAAGTCAGGCCGAACCCGTGCCTGACGGACGAGGAGACGCCGACACCGTCGTCGTCGATGAGCAGTTCGAGGGTTTGGCGGGCACGCAGGCGCAGCGTGCAGCGGGAGGCCTGGGCGTGCCGTACGGCGTTGGTCAGCGCCTCGGCGGCGATCCGGTAGGTGGCCAGCTCGACTTGCGCGGGCAGCGCGGGCAGATCGGGCGAAATCTCCATCTCGACGGCGAGGTGGCCCGAGAAGCCCTCGCCCAGCTCGGCGAGCGCGCCGGCGAGCCCGAGATCGTCCAGCGGGGGCGGTCGCAGATCGTTGACGATAGCGCGGACGCTGCCGACGGTGCCGCGGATCCGGCCGGCCAGGTCGTCCATGATCTGCTTGGCCTCCTCCGGATCGGTGTCGACCAGCCTGCGCCCGCGGTAGAGCTGCAGGGCGAGGGCCGCGAGGGTGGGACCGACCCCGTCGTGCAGCTCATAGAGCAGCCTGTCACGTTCTTCCTGCCGGGCGGCGAGCAGCCGCGCGTGCGAACGCTTGAGATCGGCCTGGAGGCGGTGGGCGTGGACGGCCACCGCCACATGGGGTGCCAGCTCCGCCAGCGACGTGCGGTCCTTAGGGCGGAGCCGCTCGCCGATCACGAGCGTGCCGACGTCCCGGCCCTGGTGGTGCAGGGGGACGCGTTCGACGGCGTCCCCGGGACTCCCCCAGCGGGCCACGATCGCCCCCGACTCCTCGACGGCCACGTAGTGCACCCGCAGGGCGCGGCCGACTTCGGCGGCCATCCGCTCCAGGAGGTCCCCCGGGGCGCCGGCGTCCGACAGTCGCGCGCCGAGCATGCGCAGCGCCGCCGCCGGGTCGTCCCGCTCGCCGTACACGAGACGGTTCGCCAGCGCGGTCGCCCTCAGGTACAGGGGGTGCACCGCGAGCGCCACCGCGACCGCCGCCCCCCCTGCTCCCAGGACGCCGCCCAGTGCGAACACGGCCAGCGCGTACGTCGCCAGCAGGAGCACGCTCACGGCTCCGAAGGCGAGCGCGCGGGAGAGCAGGAGGTCGAGATCCCACAGGCGGTGGGCCACGACGGAGACGGCCACCCCCGCCGGCAGCGGCACGCAGGCCAGGGCGGCGATCACGCTTCCCCAGGGGACCATCAGGGCAAGGCCGAGCATGCTCACGGTGAGCAGTGCCCCGGCCAACACCCATTGCAACCGGCGGCGCATCTCCTCGTCGGATCGCCGGTAGCGCACCGCCAGCGAGCAGAGGGCGGCCGCCACGGCGATGAGCGAGCACACCGTCCCGACCGTGCGGACCACCGGGGGGACCCCGGTCAGCTGCGCGAACACTCCCCGATACCCGGGGGGATACATCCGGCCGACCTCGCCCAGGAGGGTCACCGGCTGCAAGATCCAGTCGAGCGTTCCCACCGCGATCCCGGTGATCGCGGCCACCAGTGCCAGCCGCCACCGCCGTGAGGGAAGCCGCCCGTCGGGGAAGATCAGCAACAGGACGGTCGGGACTGCGAGGTAGGCCGGCACCCAGATCCAGTTCGACACCCACATCGCCCAGTCGTCGCCGGGCAGCCCGCCGTCGTTGATGCCCAGCAGGCCGTACGCCCCGAGGGCCACGCCCGCCGCCTGGGCCACTCCGACGACGACCATCAGCCGGCCGACCGGGCTCGCCGGCCGCTGCGCCACCACGAGCACGCCGGGCAGGCCGAACGCCAGCCCCGCCACGCATCGGAAGGCGTCGAAGCGCTCGACGATCCCCGTCACGCCGAGGTGCCGCAGACGGGGCTCGATGGCGAGGGCCGCCGCCACCAGGAGCACCAACGCGCTCCCCGGCATGACGACGCGCCAGGCCGTTCTGTCCAACACGAAGGCGATGGTGTCACCTGGAAGTCCCGGCGTCACGGGACGAGATGTCCCTTCTCTGTCGGGACCGGCGCCTCACGACGCCCGATCGTCCCGGCGCGCATGCTCGGAGAGTCGCCGCACCGGACCACCCCGTACAGGGACCCGCCCCGGCGGCGACCGCGAGACGGACGGCCGGCCTCCTGGCCCAGACCGTCCGTGCCCGCGGGCCCCGGCCGTGTTCTACCGGCACCCGAATCCGATTTCGAGGAGATCACATGTCATCCGCACCGTCCCCGGCCCTTCAGTCCACGTCCGCGCCGGCCGGACGTCCGTTCGCGCTCGCCATCGCCGTCGTCGTCGGCCTCCTGCTCGTCATGGACGTGGTGGGCGCCCTGATATCACTGCAGGCTGGGCTGAGCCCCACCCTCCTCGACGCCCTCGGCCCGCAGGCCCGGCTGTCGGCGCCGATCCCGATGATGATCGCTCAAGTGATCCTCGTCTTCGCCGTGACCCGGCGGCATCGGGGCGTCGCCATCCCGGCCGCCATCCTGCTCATGATCGCCGGTGTCCTCGCTTTCATCTCCGGGTTCTATGACGGCGGCTACGTCGCCGATCTCTCCGCGGCCGAGAGGGTGTTCCAGATCGCGCTCGTCACGGGGCATCTGGCGATGGGCGTGCTCGCGGGGCTCCGCCTCGTACGGCTCCTGCGGGGTTGAGACCCGGCCTCGCTGCACCTGCCGGTGCTCGCGAGGAGTCAGCCCAGGTGGCCCAAGAGTACGGCGGAGATCACCCAGATTTACGAGGGTACCAATTAGGTTCAGTGCATCTTCGTGGCTCGCCAGCTCCTGAGGTTCTTCTTGAGTGCGACAACCCCGCCTGCCCCGTCTTGGAGGCGGGGTTCGTGTGATCGACTGGGTATCCGGCCGGGAGCCAATGTGGGGAGCCAATGCATCCCGGCTTCCACGGATCCGCCTCGACCCTTTGAAGGTATTCGTGCAGGTGAAAGCATCCCCGTTCGACTCAGCGCGACCTGGATCGACTCACCGGATTTGCTTCACACCGAAGAAGTCACTGGTTCGATCCCAGTATCGCCCACCATCATCACCCCAGGTCAGAGCCCGGACAGCCGCGAAGCTGCCGGGCTTTTCCGTTGCCCGTGCGTTTTACGTGCGTGATCGCGGTCGCTCCACGCCGGACGCACCGCGTCGTGCGCGCTCGGCGCATGGTGGGCGTACCTCTGCGTCGTCCGGTGGTCCTCATGCCCGAGCAGGTCCTGGACCACGAACAGCACACCCCGGCCTGGACCAACACGAGGCGGCGGTGTGCCGCATCACGTGAGGCGAGTGGCGGGGGATTTGGTGTGCGGGGTCGTCGCAGAACTCCTCACCACACGTCCCCGGCGGCACCAGCGCTCCACGGCGGCGGAGTCGATGGCCGCCCGCCGGCCGCAGATCCGGGCCCGCTCCACTGCTGGGTAACAGACCCGGGTCCGCCACAGGCTGTCCCGGAGCATCCCGCCCTCCGGGTGGTGAACAGCAGCCCCGGGCACGGCCCCCGGCCTGGGAGTGATCCTGCGTCCGCGTTCACCCTCGGACAGGTGCACTCCACGTCCCACGTCTGCCGGCCCTGCCGCGGCATCGACATCGGCTCCAGCAGCTCGTCCGGCACTGGCACCGTCCGGTTTTCTGACTCTTGGGGTACTTCCGCACTTCCCGGCGGGTCATCACGTGGGGTCACGTGGACCTGCCCCCGCAGCCAGTGACTCGGCCGGCATAGGGGTCGACGGCAGAGGGGATGGACGGGCGGTTGGGCGCGAGCTTCCGATCAGCCGACCTCGCTCGCCGCCCTGCTGGAGCCTCAGCGGACGCGGTGACCGAGCCGGAACACCGCCCGCACGTCGAGCAGCGCGGCCGGGTCGGCCAGGGGGTCGCCGGCCACCGCGAGGATGTCGGCGTCCATGCCGGGCGCGAGGCGTCCCTTGCGATGGCCGACGCGGCACAGCCGGGCAGGGAGCGAGGTGACCGCCCGCAGGGCGTCCGCCGGCGGCCAGCCGAGCATCCGGACCAGCATGCCGACCGCGTGCGGCAGCACGTCGTGCGGCTTCGGCGGGCCGATCCCGGCGTCGGTGCCGCAGACGATGGTGACCCCGGCCTGCCTCATCTGTCCGAACAGGTCGGTCAACGCGGCCATCCTGGCGGCGATCCGCGGCGGTACCGCACCTCCGGGGATCACCCCGAGCGTCGCCGACACGACGACTCCAGAGCGGGCGATCGTCTCGATGATCTCCGGTCTGGCCTCGACGCCGTCCTCGGTGAAGAACGAGCAGTGCTCGACGGAGTCGACGCCGGCCTCCACCGCGTCCGCGACCGCCTGGCCAGCGTGAGCGTGCGCGGTTATCGGCAGGCCAAGCCGGTGGGCCTCGGCCACGGCCGCGCGCAACTCGTCGACTCCGTACTGGGAGAGATGGGAACGGGTGCCGGGAGTGAGCTCGCCGCCACTCGCCATGATCTTGATGACGTCCACTCCCCGCTCGGCGTGAGCGCGGACGGCCTCGCGCACACCCTCGACGCCGTCGGCCTCGCCACCGAGGTACCAGCAGTGGCCGCGGGTGACAGTGATCGGCGGCCCGGCCGTGAGCAGGTGCGGGCCCGCTGCGGGGGCGTGGGCGAACTCCTCGCGTAACCGCAGCCCGAGGTAGCCGCGGTCGCCCAGGTCGCGCACCGTGGTGACCCCGGCGGCCAGCGCGGTGCGGGCCGCCGCCCGCATGCCCTCGAGGACCTGGGCGTCGTCGAGTGCGGCCAGCGTGCCGACGGGGTCGGCGCCCGCGTCGAACGCGAGATGCACGTGGGCGTCGATCAGCCCGGGTAGCAGCGTGGCGTCGCCCAGGTCGACCAGCTCGGCACCGGAGGGGACGGCGCCGTCGTGCCGCACGGACACGATGCGGCCGTCTTCGACGATCACCGTGGGGTCGCCGTCGACGACGGTCTCGTCGCCGTCGAACAGGCGAGCGGCCCGGATGGCCTGTATCGATCGCTTGGCCGAAGCCACATCGGGGGATGCCTCGTTCATGCCACGACTGTGGATGCCGGAGTCAGGCCGCGCATGAGTACGGGCCTACTCAATCCCGGGGCCCGCGTTCGCCACAGGCTGCTTGGGTGCGAGCGCGGTCAGGGCACGATATCGACCGCGACCTCGTGGTGGGTGACGCGTTCGCCCCCTTCAGAAGGCTTTCGTCTGGGTGGCTACTGTTCCGGTGTTCTATGGATCGGTTGCGTCGTCAGTCCGTCCAGTGGAACCAGACGTCGAAGATCGAGTGGGGCGGTCCGTCGGCGAGGTTCGTGTCGATCCTCAGGTGGGGCAAGGCGGGTCGGCTGAGGAGACGAGGGCCGACGAGGGTGATGCGGTGTCGATCCAGGACCTGGGAGATCTGTTCGCAGCCCTTCTCCCATCCGGGGATCGGCATTTCGGTGACGGCGTCGAGGCCTGGCATGGAGTGGTACCCGTGACCGTCGGGGTGATGGGAGCGCTCGCCGGGCGACAGGATGCATGCGATCGGGGCGAGGCGGCACAACGCCACTGACAATCCTTCAACCGTCGTGTGGCCGTCTGGATCGACGCGACGAGCGGACCCGTTACGCCGGGTCAAGAAGACGTCCACGAACGACGCGTAGCCGGAGCCGTAGTGTCCGAACTCCGCGTGCTCCACGACCAGTTCGGGAACTCGATTGAGATCGGCGACGACCCGGCGCAGGTACCCTTCCACGGCCGCAGCCCCACCTGCCCAGGCGCTCTCACGGCCTACCAGTTCGTCCCGGGAAGCGCGGATCTGTGAATCGCGATCGAAGAGGAGGGCCTCGACGTCCGCAGGTACGTGATCGTCCTTGCGCATGCCGACAGTCTGCCGGACGACGTGAGCTGATCGATTCGGCGGAACATTCGGGGTGCCCCAGGCCGCGGCGGTAGCCTGATGGCATGACAGCCGAGCCGGTGTATCACGCCGATGACGGCCCTGCGGAGATCTTGCGTGTGCTGCCGGAGCGGTGGCACGAGCAGTTCCTCAGCGCGTACCACAGCGCGTTGGACGCGGCGCACGAGGTATGGCGGTTCCAGCACCTCCGCGAGCTGTTGCGTGTGTGGCGACTGCATGCGGCCGCGGTGTCCAATCCGGACTTCGCCCGTGCCGAGCAAGCGGTTCGCGAGGGCCGGCGTGACGAGTTCGTGTCGATGGACGATGCTTTTCCTGGCTGGGCCGACCGCCGATGAGCTACCGCGTGGAGCTCCACGTGGCGGCGCTGTCTCAGATGAAGGGCCTGCCAGGAGAGGCGCTTGATGCTCTGATCTCACGCACGACGGATCTTCTGGAAGAGCCAGAGCCGCTTTTGATCCAGGTCGGCGGTCTGGCCAATCTGCGTCACACCGAAGAAGTCACTGGTTCGATCCCAGTATCGCCCACCACGTTTCTGCAGTTCAGAGGCCGGACCCCAAGATCAGAGGTCCGGCTTTTTGATCGTCTGACCCCGATCTGACCCCCGGATCGGCCGTCACTCGCCGTCTCGTATCGTCATTGAGCTGCCTTCCCCCGGCACGTGATGACATGGGGACTGCCGCGCCGTCTTGGATCGGACCGGTGACTGCGTCGAACGTGACGGCTTTGAGGCCCTGCCCGACGGCCGAGCTTCGCAGCGCGTCGTCGACGATCGCCTCCGCCAGGCCGTCCTCGAACCGAAGGCGCACGGCGCGGGCGGGCTCGCGCACGATGTCGGTGAGGTCGTCGAGGTTCAGCCGGGCCGGGATGTTGGTCAGGCCGCGCTCCACCCACTGGACGAGGTCGTGCGACCGGCCGCCCGTGCGGGCGTAGGGCCCAGCGAGGACCTTACGCGGCCTTCCCAACGCGCCCGGCCGGTGGGGTTGTCCGCGTGGGAGATGCGGCGCTCGGCTGGGGAGACGGCCAGGGCGGACGGATCATGCCAGCGCGGGCGCCTGCTCGGCCGAACCGGCCGCCACGCCGGACACCACACCGGCGGGAACACGCTGCTGGGCGGGCTCCCGGGCGGGCGGCTCAGGCACGGCCGGCGACTGGAGGGGAGCCGCGTGCGCGAGTGTGGGCCGGGCCGGCGCGCGCTCGCGCAGCCGGGCCAGGGCGAGCCCGGCGGCCACGGTGGCCAGGACCACCGCGACACCGGTGACCTGCAAAGTCACGCGGGGGCCCACGATGTCGCAGAGCAGGCCGAGGAGCGGCCCGCCGATGGCCCCCGCGCCCGCGCTGACCACGCTCTGGACGGCGATGATCCGGCCGCGCATGTGGTCGGGGCTGTCCAGCTGGGCGCGGGTCGCGAAGGTGGTGTCGATGATCACAGCGCCAGCGGCGATCGGCAGCATGAGCACGGCGAAGGCGGCCAGGCCGGGCATGAAGCCGCTGACGCTCTGGCCCACGCCGGTCAGCAGCGCGGTGACGAGCAGCAGGGCCACCGTGAGGCGGGGACGTCCGGCGGCGATGACCCCGCCGATCACGGTGCCGATCGCGAAGACCGTCGACAGCAGCCCGTATCCTCCGGCGCCCGCGGCCAGCGGTCCGGAGCTCATCGCCGCCATGGTGACCTGGTAGTTGCGGCCCAGGCTGCCCAGAATCAGCGCGAGCGCCAGCAGCACCACGAGCCAGGGCGTGCGAAGCACGTAGGACAGGCCGGCCCGCACGCCGCCCCGGTCCGTCTCGGAGCGCAGGAGCCGGTGCATTTCGGAGGCGCGCATGGCGAGGACGGCCACGATGACGGCGGCGAAGCTCAGGGCGTTGACGAGGAACAGGCCGGCCGTGCCGGTGAGCGGGAGAAGGGCCCCGGCCAGGCTCATGCCGAGGATGCGGCCGGCCGAATTGATGATCGATCCCAGCGCGAAGGTGTTCGGCAGGTCCCGTGCGGGGACCACATTGGCGCCGAATCTGCCGAGGGCCGGGCCGCCGATGGCGTTCACGACGCCGCTCGCGAACACGATGGCGTACACCGGTGCCACCGAGCCGGGGGCGCCCGCGGCGGCGAGCGCGAGGAGAGCGGCGAGCGCCGCCTGGGCCACCTGCGTGGCGAGCACGACCGGGCGGGCGGGGAGCCGGTCGGCCAGGGAGCCGCCCCACAGCCCCAGCAGGAGCGTGGGTGCGGCCTGGAGGACCAGGCTGAGGCCCACGCTGGTCGCCGACCCGGTGGCCGAGAGGATCAGCCAGTTGACCCCCAGCACCTGCATCCAGGTGCCGGTGACCGAGACCAGGTCTGCTCCTGCCCACAGGCGGTAGTTGTGATGACGAAGGGAGCGCAGCGTCGCCGCGGGCAAGGGCACGTCCTTGTCCTTCTTTGGGGGAATTGTCCGGAATGGCAACATCCCGCACCGAGAGAAGGATTCCGGCCGGACCGAAATATGGCGCGGATCACACCCGGAGGAGGTTTGACCAGGCTTCCTCTGGAGGTGGCCCGGCCGCCGCCGGCTGGAGAGGGCGGACAGGGCCCCGGCACCCCCCGGCGCCTCCGGCGTTCCCGGCAGCCAGGCAAGTGCGCCTCCTGGTAGGGGTAGGCGCGGATGAACCGGTCGCCGACCAGCCGGATGCCGAGCCGCATGGGCCGCCTGAACGTGGCGGCGAACTCGCGGACCGGGGCGTCCCCGCGGAACAGGTACATGGGGTTGGGCAGTGAGCTTCCGGCGGTCAGCTCCAGCGCGTCGGGGCTGCCGTCGCATTCGAGCCGCTGGGCGACCTGGAGGCTCTCGTCCAGCCAGAACCCGCCGGGGACGTCGTCGTCCATGTTGAGCTCGTCGCCGCCGGCCAGGACCCGGACGAGTTCCCGACGCCAATGCCGCTCGGCGTGTTCGGGCGTCCCGAGGACATCGCGTGCCGGGTGCACCGGTTCCTCATGCCCGAGGCCCGCTTCACCACCGGAGTGGTTCTCTACGTCGACGGCGACACCGACGCGGCGACGCGTCCGGACGCCCAGCTCACCGCGATGACTCTCTGACCGCGCCGGACGGCCCGGTCGATCGGGTCACGACGGCCTCGCGCACCGCTGGCCACGCCCGGGGCTCCACGGGCCTATCGCCGCTTCCTGTCCGGTGCTTACCATGATTGGCACCCGCCACCCTGGTCGTCGAAAACGAGGTGCCGAATGCCGGCAGCGACGCTGGTCCGGGCTCTTGTCGATCGCGGATATACCGAATTCACCGGTGTTCCCTGTTCGATGCTGAGCGGAATATTCGCGGTTCTGGAGAGCTCCGGGCCCGACGGGCCCGTCCGCTACTTTCCGGCGCCGCGAGAGGACACGGCGCTCGGCGTGGCGTCGGGACTGACCGTGGCGGGACGCGGGGCCGTGGTGCTCATGCAGAATTCCGGGCTGGGCTACGGGCTCAATGTCCTGACGTCGTTCAACCTCGTCTACGGGGTGCATCTCCCGCTGATCGTCAGCTGGCGGGGACACGACGGAAACGACGCGGTCGAGCACGAGGTCATCGGCAGGGAGCTCACCAATCTGCTGGACGTCTTCCGCATTCCCTGGAACATCCTCGACTGCTCGGACGTCCAGCTGTCGGTCGAGACGTGGCTGGGTCACCTCGGCGAACGCACCTCTGTGCTCATCGTGCGGGACGAGGTCTAGCGGTGCTGGAGACGCGCGAGGCGATCGGCCTGGTTCTCGACCGGTTTCCGGAGGCGCTTTACGTCTCCACGTGCGGGTTCATCACGCGCGACCTGTTCGGCCTCTCGGACCGGCCGGCGAACTTCTACATGGTGGGCTCGATGGGCATGGCGGCGCCGCTGGCGCTCGGCGTGGCCCTGGCCAGGCCTGGCCGAAGGGTCGTGATCCTGGACGGAGACGGCTCGCTGGCCATGAACCTCGGCTGCCTCCCGATGATAGGCGCGCTCGCTCCGGACATCGTGCACGTCGTTCTGGACAATTCCCGGCACGAGAGCACGGGCGGCCAGCGGACGGTTCAGCCGCGCGACGCGTCGGCGACGGCCGTCGGATGCGGCTATGTCAGCGCGCACCCGATCGACTCCGCGGAGTCCTTCCGCGTCCTCGAACTGCACGACACCCCTGCCCTTGTTCATTTCCGGTGCCTGCCGCGAAACCGCAAACCGGGGCCCCGCGTCACCCACTCTCCGCAGGAGATCGTGGCCAGATTCAGGTCGGAGATCGGGGTGTCTTCTTGACCGTGAGCCTTCGTACCGCGCTACGAAGCGGTAAGTTGCTTCGCGCCGCCGGTGGCCACAGCGCGTTGAGCGCCCGGATCGCCGAGGAAGCCGGTTTCGATCTCATCTGGTCGAGCGGACTGGAGATATCCGCGACGGCAGGCGTCCCGGACGCGAATATCCTGACCATGTCGGAATGCCTCGAGGCGGCCGCCGCGATGGCCGGCGCGGTCTCCATACCGGTCCTCGCGGACTGCGACTCGGGATTCGGCAACGCGAACAACGTCGCCCACATGGTCCGCGCCTACGAGGCCCGCGGCGTGGCGGGTGTGTGCATCGAAGACAAGCTGTTTCCCAAACTGAACAGCTTCCTGGAGGGCGACCACGAGCTCATCTCGCCCGCGGATTTCGCGGCCAAGATCCGCGCCGCCGTGGAGTGCCGTCGCAGCAGCGAGCTGGTGGTCGTGGCGAGGATCGAGGCGCTGATCTCGGGTCGTGGCCTGGACGAGGCCCTCTACCGGGCCCAGGTGTACGAGCGCGCGGGCGCCGACGCTCTTCTGATCCATTCCAAGCAGCAGGGCCCGGAGGAGGTGTTCGCCTTCCGGGAACGGTACCGCGGGGAGCTTCCCGTCATCGTGGTGCCGACCACCTACCACCACGTGACCACCGCCGAACTGGCCGGGCGCGGCTTCAGCATGGTCATATACGCCAACCACGCCCTGCGCAGCTCGATCGAGACCCGGCGGGGCCGCGAGGTGCTTTGCGGTCTGCCGTGCCAGCAATGCTGTGCTGGAGTAGATACTGGTGATCGGCTCGGCCGCGAGCGCGCTGGCTGCGTCGATGGCCTGGTGGTGGCCGCGCGCCGTCAGCGGCGCGGTCGGAACGGCTCCGGCGATGCCGGTGGTGACGTTCTGGGACTCGGCATGGCGCAGGCACCAAAGGCGGACGCGGTCGTTCACGCGGCCGGCTCCTCTCGCTCGACCAGCCGGCCCCCTTCGCAACGGGCCCCAGCCCGGACGAGAGCCACCAGGTGGGGGGCATTGACGGCGTGCCAGCGGGCTTCGGCGGACTCGATCAGCTTAAATGCCATGGCCAGGCCGGCGGCTCGTGAGCCGGGTCCTTCGGTGACCTTGATGCGGTGCCGCCGCCGAGCTGTACGGTCGGCGGCGCATCGAGGATCGCCCCGGCCGCGGCCCGTCCTCGTTGCCGGTGCCGGTGCCGGTGCCGGTGCCGTGCAGCTTCACGTGGGCCAGCTTGTGCGCGAGTGTCTTGCCTGCGCGGCTGGGTCCACCGGCTGGACGATGGACGGAAGCGTTTCGCGCGAGTACCGGCGAGAACCTGGTGACTCTCGGATTCGGTTGCTTGAGTTCCACGTGGTCGCCACATAAGTTCACCGACCGCCAGTGCCCGAGCGAAACAGCTTCTACGTGCTGCTGCCATCTGGCTTGTCTGACGCTGCTCAGGCGGACGCGCGCCGGCGACGTGTCAGAGCGTCGACCATCTGCGTCGACATCGTGTTCAGTGTCGCGGAGTCCTCGTTCTCGACCCCGGTCAGTACTCGGATCTCTTCATCGGTGAGGTGGGGTGCGATCTCGGTCGCGTGGATGTTGTCAGCCAGGTGTTCCGAGGACTTGGTGCCGGGAATCGGGATGATCACGGGTGAGCGCCGAAGCAGCCAGGCTAGAGCAACCGTGGACGTAGGGACGCCGAGTCGCTGAGCTGGCCGCGTGAGCGCCTCAGGTTCGCCGAGGGAGCCGGTGGCGAGGGGGAAGTAGGGCACGAACGCGATGCCGTCGTGTTCGCAGGCGGCCAGAACCTCGATGCCACTGCGGTCGATCAGGTTGAAACGATTCTGAACGGCGGCGATTGGTGTGATCTGTTGTGCGCGCTCCAACATTTCGGGAGAGGCGCCGGACAGGCCGATGTGGCGGATCTTGCCTTCCTCGCGCAGTTCGACGAGGGCGCCGAGCGATTCTTCGAGCGGCACCTCCTCGGCTGGCGTGTTCCCCGGCGCCTGACTGTCGCCCCACAGCCGGAGGTAAGTGAGCGCACTGGACTCGGTGCGGAGATCGAGCAGTGCGTCCTCGACCTGCGTTCGCACCGTTTCCGGCCGGCTGTCGGTCAACCACTCTCCGGCGGGGCCGCGCCATGCTCCGACCTTGTTCCCGATCACGATGTCATCGGCGAAGGGGCTCAGTGCCCGTCCGATGAGCTGATTGACCGTGCGGGGGCCGTAGGCGTTGGCGGTGTCGAAGAATCGGACGCCCTTCTCCACGGCTTGGCGCAGAATCCCGATCGCGCCGGTGACGTCTTCGGGCAGCCCGATCACTCCGGGACCGGCCAACTGCATGGCGCCGTATCCGAGGCGCGGCACGCGATCTCGCCCTCCCAGCAGATGGGTGGCCGCGAAATCCTCGTTGGTGGCACTGGTCACTCGTCTTGTCCTTCTTCTCGTGCGTTCTGCATAGGGGCAAAGTGTTCGGTCAGGGCGTGCAACCACTGCCGCAGCAGGGCTTCCTCGGCCCGCGTGAACAGTCCCGAGGCAGAGCCGAGCCTGGCGAGCAGCAGCCGCGCGGCCTGATCGGCGTCGGTGGGCTCTGATGAGTGGCCGGTGAGTTCGGACATCAACGCCATGTGCATCGATCGTGCCAAGGGCCCGGTGGCGGACCCGCCGCGGTGATTGAGCTGGGTGACGCATCCGATCGCCATCGCCGTCGTCATCGCGGCCGCCTCGTCCACGTCCATCAGGAGCAGTCCCGCCTCGGCGAGCCTCTCCAGGCCGCGACGCAGCTCCGCCTCGGCGATCTGTGCCGCCCGGGTACTGCGACCCTCCGCGCGGTCATGCATGAACGCGTACAGCACAGGGTTCTCCACGCCGAAGCCGATGTGCATGTCCCAGCCCGCCGCGAAATCGACCAGCAGGTCACCGGAGCGAGGAACGGCGCGCTTGCGCTCCAGATACGCGGCGAAGGCTTCCTCGGTGACGGCCTGGAGCAGACCGTCCTTGTCGCCGAAGTGGTGGTACAGCGTGGGCGCGGCCACGCCGGCCGCCTCATACAGCTCGCGAGTGCTCGGCTCGCGATGCGGATGCTCAGCGAGCAGCGAACGCGCAGCCTCCATCAGACGCTTCTTACCCGACTCCATGTATACCAACGATACATCAGACGTTGGATAGTTATACCAACGGTCTAGCGAGCGTCCGTGGACGCCGCGACGGAGGAAGCCATGACGATGAAGGCGTGCGAGTACACCCGCTATGGCGGACCCGACGTCCTTCGTCTCGTCGAGCGTCCCGCTCCGGTCGTCGGCCCGGACGACGTGATCATCCAAGTGCGAGCGGTCGGCTTGAATCCCGCTGATGTGCTTCAAAGGGCAGGAGCATTCCGGTTCGCGTCCGTTTCCCGATGATCCGCGGCAACGAACTCGGCCGGGGGAGCGGTGAAGATCAGGTGGGCCAGAACCACTGTGGCGACACCCGCACCTGGTTGGCGCCCTCGTAGCAGCTGTACTGCACCGCCTCCCCGAAGTCCGCCGCGAGGTGCGCTGCTCCCACTCGGCATCGCTCAGCTCGGCGGCTCGGTCACGCTACGGCTACGACAGGCCGGTGTTCATCCGAGGATGATCCTGAACGGCTGAAATGGAGGTGTGCGGAGGCGGCTGCTTCGAGACGGTGCCTGGGCGATCGTGTTGACGGCGATCGTGGCCGGGATGGGGTGGCTGATTGCCGGGTCCGGCCCAGAATGGGCGCGATGGACGGCCGCCGTGATCATGGCAGGCATGGGGACGGTCGCGGCGCTGGTCGTGCTGCTCGGACCAGTCGCCCGGCGCATGGCCGGCGAACGCCGTCCGCTCACCGGGCGCGATCTGGATCAGCTCACCGCGAAGGACCGGATCGACGCGATCAACAACGCACGCGGCACCCTGCTCCAGGCCGCCACCGGTCTCGTGGTCGTCGCCGGCCTCATATTCACCGGCGCCGGCCTCGTCTACACCGCCCGCACTTTGGAGGTGTCCGCCAGATCTCTGGACGCCACCAGGGAAGGCCAAATCACCGATCGGTACACGAAAGCCGTCGAGCAACTCGGCTCACCGAAGATCGATGTCCGACTGGGCGGCGTCTACGCGCTGGAGCGCCTTGCGAAGGACTCCCAGCGAGATCGATCAACGATCACGCAGGTGCTCGTGTCTTATGTACGGGTCCATGCCCATCTGTCGAAGGGGCAGCCGCTGGAGGACGTGGCCGCCGCGATCAACGTGGTCAGCGACCTGAGCACTGACAAAGCTCTCTTCCGGAAAGTCGATCTCTCTGAGGTTGACTTCCGCGGGCTCGACTTGTCGCATACAGCCTTACGCGGAGTCGACCTGATAGACGCGGATCTCTCCGAAACAGATCTTTCAGGTACGGACCTGACGGAAGCAGACATGCTTGACGCGAACCTCTCCGGCGCGGATCTGACCGGTGCGGTCCTGGGCAGCGTGGCCATGTCTGACGCGAACCTCTCCGGCGCGGTCTTGTCCCATGCGGTCTTACGCAGCGTGGACCTGCGCCGTGCCGTCTTGTACGACGCAGTCCTTTCCGGTGCGATTCTGTCGGACGTGGATCTGTCCGGCGCAGATCTGCGCCGGGCGAACCTTTCCGGTGCGAATCTGTACGGTGCGGTGCTGACCGGCGCCGACCTGACCGGCAGCGACCTGACAGATGCGAACTTGCGCGGTGCGGGTCTCAAGGGCGCGGACCTACGCGGCGCGGACCTGCGGCATGTGAAGGGCATGACCTCCGAGCAGATCAAGGCCGTGGCGCGGACCGATGCGACGACGACGTTCTGACACGGCGGACCCCAGGCATGGAAGATCGAACAGTGTGGCCCGTCGCCGAGGCTCGCATCGGTCTTCAGGGTGTGGCAAGGCCGGCTGGCTGAGAAGGCGGGGCCGGCGACATGCCGGTGGTCTGCCGGGCGATGTGTGGTGATCGATGTGGCGAAGTGGACCGCGATTGGACCGCAGGGCTGGACGGGGCAGGCCTCGTACCGGACCGGCGCCGAGCGGAGGGGGCCGCGCCGGCGGCTCCACGCATGCAGGCGCTGAGGCAACCGGAAGGCGGTGTGACCCGGGCCTACGATGGCTCGGATGCAAGGGAATCGGACCTATCGCATCGTCGATGGGGAGCGGATCGACGGAGTCTTCCGGCCGATCTTCATTCGGAACGGCGCCGACTACTACCTGACCGATCTGAAGGTGTTCGCCGACGGTGCGATCTTCTACTGGGAGTGGGGCGATCTCGACGGGCTTCGTGCCAAGCTCGAGGCCGGTTGGGTGGCGACGACCATCGAGGAGGGTTCCTGGGCGAGCGCGCACGACCTGGCGCGCTGGCGGTTCGGCGAAGCCGTCACCCGGATCACGGCTGAGCAACTGCTCGGGGAAGTCGTCGACGCGATCGACCGCTTGAATGGCCGTCCCGACTCCACGGACCGGTGCATCACGGCAGTGCTGCGCTACGTCGACTCGCGTGCGGAAACCGATCGGATCGCGCTGCGCGCCGCCTACGAGGCGATCCCGGCGCATCACCGGATCTACGCACTCGGCGACATGGATGCCCGTGACATCCCGCTGCGCCTGCTCGTCTCGGAAGTGGGCGAGATATGGGATGAGTACGTATTTTTCGAGGTCGACGATGGTGAGGCATTGACCGACGACTGTGCCGTCACGGAGGAGGGCCGCAGATGGGCATTCCAGTACTTCGCGGACTGGCGGCGGCCGCATCCGGCCGCAGTCGCGCAGCGGGAAGCCGACGGACCCGCCGAGGCTCGATCGCCGACGGTCTACCTCAACTACGGTCGTCCGATGTATCCGCGTGCGCATGGGCTGCGGAACGACTTCCCGGCCCCGATCAGGGTGGCCGATGCCGTCTATCCAACGGTCGAGCACGCGTACTGGGCCTTGTCTGCCAACGACGAATCTCTGCGTGAGCGCATCCGTACGGCACCGAGCCCCGGGGAGGCACGCGACATCGCGGCCGGAGCCGAGCGGCGGCCGCATTGGTCAGACGTGCGCCTCACAGTCATGGCCGACCTGATGCGTGCGAAGTTCGTCCAGCATCCGGACTTGGCCGAGGTGCTCCTGGCAACGGGAGACGGGAGAATCCACTACAGCTGGGCCAATTCGCAATTCTGGGACACTCGCGACTCCGCCGGGCGCAACTGGTTGGGCCGCCTTCTCGAACTGGTCCGTACCGAGCTTGTAGCCGACCGAATCGGCTTTCGGCTCTGACACCCTCGAAGCCGCTCCCTTCACCGTTCCGCAGTCTCAGCCCACCCGCCAGGCGCGCTCACGGCCTGCCGACTCGTCCCGTGAGACGCGAATCTGCGAGTCGCGATGGGGAGAGGACGGCCACTGCGAGCCCACGCCGCACGGACAGCGTCGTGGCCGTCCGGAGCCAGGCCGGCGAGGGCGGCGTGACGTCGATTCGGCACCTGGGAGATCCGCTCACAGCCTCTTGGGCCTGGAGAGCACCTGCGCGATGACGTCGTCGACGAGGCCTGGGGGGATGGGCTGGTGCGCGATGAGTCGGCGGTAGAAGAACGGGCTGGTGAGCAGATCGGTGGTTACCTCCGGGTCGAGGTCGCGGGGCAGTTGGCCACGCTCGCGGGCGCGGGCCAGCACGACCAGGAGCGGCTCGCGGCGGCGCCGGGTCAGGTCCGCGTGGAGGGCTGCCAGTGCGGGGTCGCGTTCGGCGGCATCGATGAAGGCCGCGAGCAGGCGCGGGAACGGAGTGCGCTCAAGAAGGGTGACGAAGGCGGCGAGGATCTGGGCGACGTCGGTGTCCACCCGGCCGGTGTCGGGCACGGGGAAGGGCTGGAATGTGGCGTCCATGGCGTCGATCATGAGCGCGCCCGAGGTGGGCCAGTGCCGGTACAGGGTCGCCTTGCTCGCGCCGGCGCGCCGCGCGACGGCCTCCATGGTGAAGCCGGCCAAGCCGTCGTCGCGGAGCACCTGCAGAGCGGCCTGCAGCACCCGCCGGCGCGCGCCGGCCCCGCGTGAGATCGGTTCCCGTGAGTCGGCGGAAACGTCTTGGGATGCCGTGGAGACGGTGGGAGACATCACGGGGCGATTGTCACCTGTACTGGCACTGCCGGCCATTGCCTCACCTCCATCGAAACGGTACCGTACTTGTAGTAAAAGAACGGACCCGTATCGATAAGGGTGGTCCGATGGCGAGAGTGACATCGTCGTCCGAGTGTGAGGGCGGAGCACGGGCGCAACCGGTGCTGTGGTGCACCAGGCGCGCGACCGGACGACTCGTGGGACAGCCGCCGCGCGCCCTACCCGACCCGCAGGCGTCCCCTCAGCGGTCCGGCGACGCTCCGGCCGGCCCGGCGCGGGACCGGCAGTCATGACCGCGGCGTCAACCAGCGTCGTCCGGCCTCGTCGCCGGTCCGGCGTCTACTGGACGGTCACCGCGATCGTGGTCGGTGAATCCGCGGTCGGCGGCACGATGGACCTGTTCAGGGCGCCGCCGTTCTATCCGGTCCTGCTTGATCTCGGGTATCCGGGCTACCTGGCCACGATCCTGGGAGTCGCGAAGATCCTCGCCGCGGTGGTGTTGCCGGCCCCGGGACTGCCACGGCTGAAGGAATGGGCCTACGCCGGCGTCGTGATCAACATGCTGTGCGCCATCGCCTCGCATGTCGCCATGCACCACACCGTCGACAACCTCATCGCTCCTGCCGTGTTCGTGGGGCTGGCAATCCTCTCCTGGGCGTTGCGTCCACCCACACGCCGGCTGTAGCCGGCCCCCGCGTTGGGAGCGCCGCGCGGCCTCGTGCCGCAGGCCTTCGCCGGAGCGATGTGTCGTCCCGGCGAAGGCCCGCAAAGAATGTCAGACGCGGGTCCACTTCTGGTTGTTCGCGCCGGTGCAGCTCCAGATCTGCACCTTGGTGCCGTTGGCGGTGCCGTTGCCGGACACGTCCAGGCACTTGCCGGCTCCGACGGCGGTGATGGTCCCGTCGGAGTTGAGGCGCCACTTCTGGTTGTTCTGCCCGTTGCAGTCCCAGATGGTCACCGCGGTGCCGTCGGCCGTGCCCGCGCCGGTGACGTCCAGGCACTTGTTGCCGTAGACGCGCAGCTCACCCGCACTGGTGGAGGTCCACCTCTGGTTGGCGCCGCTGTTGCAGTCCCAGATATGGATCTGCGCGCCGTTGGCCTGCGAGGCGCCGTTGACGTCCAGGCACCGGCCCGACCCGACACCACGGATCGCACCCGCCGTACCCGGGCTGGTCGACGGGGTCGGTGTGGCCGTCGGCGAGCCGGTGGGGGTGGCGCTGGGGCTGGGGCTCGGGTTGGTTCCTCCGAACTGGGAGAAGAAGCTCCAGACCAGTGGCCCGGTCCAGGACCTCTCGTGGGGGTTCAGGTCGCCGGAGGACCCGTCCCAGGGGCCAGGGGTGTGCCCTGCGTCGAAAGCGGCCCAGACGACCGGATACCCGGCCCGGCATCCCGAGTAGTAGGTGACGGTGTGCGTCAGGCTGCCCTGCGCCGGCTCCTGCGGGTTCTGGGGGGTGCAGCCGTTGTTGCGGACGAACCTGTCGCGCAGCGACCGGCCCGTGGCGATGGGGAGCACCGGGTCCCTGAGGCCGTGCAGCCCGATGTAGGCGACGGGCTCGGTGCCGCCGCTGCACCCGCTGAGCTGTCCGCCGGAGTAGACCGCCACCGCGCGGAAGACCGTCGCCCGGTTGCACGCGAGCGAGTAGCTCATGCCGCCGCCGTAGCTGAAGCCCATGGCGAAGACCCGGGAGGTGTCGACACAGAGGTCGGCCTCGATGCGCCGGATCATGTCGTCGACGAAGACGGTGTCCTCACCGCCGGAGTTGGCCCAGCCGTTGTTGAAGCCCTGCGGCGCGACGAAGATCGCACCGTTGTTCGACAGCGCCCTCTGCCCGTAGTACGACCAGGGGTACCCACTGGTTCCGCCGGAGTCGACGTCGTTGGCGGTGCCGCCGTTCCAGTGGAACCCGAAGAACAACCGATACGGGGTGGTGTTGTTGTAGTTGTCGGGAATCCTCAGAATGTAACTGCGATTCTTCCCGCTAGTCGTGATCGACTGTGTTCCGCTTCTCAGCGTCGGAGTCTTGCCGCATCCCGCGGTGGCCGCCAGGGCACTCTTCGCGGTGAGCGGCGTGGTCGCGGTATCGCCCAGCGCGACCTGCGCCGTGGCCACGACCAGCAGCGCTGTGGTCGCGATGGCGGTGAAGAGGGACCTATGCCTCAACATAACGCAATTACCTTTGCCGTTCTCATGGTGACAACTGATTGGAGAAGCCGCTTTTTCAGCGTTTCCGATTAGGCGGACGTCGCGGGTGTCTCTGGCAGCCGGCTCTGCCGATCCCGGTTCGACGCGGGCGCGTTATCCGCCGGTCCGGCCCATTGTCCGGTCGGCCCGGCGAGTCATAGAGTGCTGGCGTTCCTCAACGCCGCCGTGATCGGATCTCCCTCCTTCCGTGGAACGGGAAGCGATGGTGCAGCGGAGCAAAGCTGATCCTGACCGGCCCCGTCAAGAATCGGCCTTCCGCGGCGCGGTCTCCCGTTCCAGCCGATCCATCACTCCTGCGCCTGGCCAGGGAAGGGGCCACGTGGCCGCTGACGCCCGCGATGAAACGTTCACGACCGGCTTCTCGAATCGTTTCGAGCACGCGGACGGGCGCTGAGACCGGCGCCTTTTCTGTCTTGGTGCAGCCACGGTTCGGGACCGGGATGGGCCTTCAAGGAACTGCGCGAGTGTGCGGGCGGCGATGCCGTGACCCCCGGCGTCCGGGGCGATCCGGAGTGAGCCGAGGCGATGCGGAGCCCCCCTCCGGCTCCTCACTGCACCTTTCCGGCTGTCAGGCGGGGAGTCCATCAGTACGACACATTTTGAACGTTTCATGCAGGCCTGATCGGGCGGGTGGGTGCGTTTCCAGGCATCGCCGCTGGTGAACGGGGCAAAGTGGTTAACTACGGACCGAGCCTGGATGTGCGCTGTGAGAAATATGTGTGCTTAAGGTCTTGACGGCCCTGGGCGCTCCCAACGTAATTGGTAGCAAGGTCCCGGGGGTGCGCTCCCGCCGGAACCTGCGCGGCTGGATCACACGGTTTTTGGTGTGGAGACGTTTGACGCCCTCCGCATCGTGGCCGGCCACGTTGACGTCCACAGCCTCGCTTCGCCATGCGTTCCGTGAGGCGCGCCATCTTTGGGAGAAGTACGTGACCGATTGAACGAGCCAGTGGACGAGGCGGGGCCGTCGTCCCGCCGGGGCGAACGAATAGCGGGACGTGTCCGGGTACGTCACCGCCGACGGCGCCGAGGTGCAGATATGGACCTGCCGTTGCGGTACCGGCAGCAGTGGATCCTGGTCGGCGCCGTCTGACGAAGCGTCATCCTCGCTCGGAAAATGGAGCAGAGGCGGGCTCTTTTCTATTCGAATCGATTCGACGAAAGAACCGACCTTTCCGCACGACGGCGATCGGCTATCGACGCCTTCTTGACGACCGGTTCCGCGATCAGCGGCCAGATGTGGGAACCAGAGGCGGCTCCTCTAGCACGAAGTGGAACTCTGGCAACGGCGCGGCCGCGCGCATTGCCCTGACTGATCTGCATTGTCAGGAAGGAACGTTGAATGTTTCGACGTCTGTGGCTCAGATCGCTGACCACGATGGCGCTGATCACCCCTGCGGCCCTCGCGCTCACCGTCTCCCCGGCGGACGCGCTGACCATCCCCGCGTCCGACTACCAGCAGGTGTCGCTCGCGTCGGGCAGTGGGGAGCTCGGTGAGGCGATGTCGCTGGCCGTTATGCCGAACCGGTCGGTCGTCCACACGGCCCGCGACGGCACGGTGCGCATCACCGATGTCAACGGCAACACGAAGGTGGCCGCCAAGCTCAACGTCTACAGCCACGACGAGGAGGGCCTGCAGGGTGTGGCGGTCGACCCGAACTTCGCGTCGAACCGGTACATCTGGCTCTACTACTCGCCGCGGCTGAGCACGCCGAGCGGTGACGCGCCCTCCAACGGCACGCAGTCGCAGTTCGACTCGTTCAAGGGACACCTGAACCTGTCCCGGTTCACGCTCAAGTCCGACGACACGCTCGACCTGAGCAGTGAGAAGGTCGTGCTTGAGGTGGCCAACGACCGCGGCCTGTGCTGTCACGTCGGCGGCGACATCGACTTCGACGCCGCCGGGAACCTCTACCTGACCACCGGCGACGACAGCAATCCCTTCGAGTCGGCCGGCTACTCGCCACTGGACGAGCGGACCGACCGCAACCCGCAGTACGACGTGCAGCGGACCGCGGGGAACACCAACGACCTGCGCGGCAAGCTCCTGCGGATCAAGCCGCAGCCGGACGGCACCTACACGATCCCCTCCGGCAACCTGTTCCCGCCGGGCACGGCGAAGACCCGGCCGGAGATCTACGGGATGGGCTTCCGGAACCCGTTCCGGATGAGCGTGGACAAGGCGACCGGCGTCGTCTATCTGGGCGACTACGGGCCGGACGCGGGGTCGACCAACTCCAACCGCGGGCCGCAAGGGCAGGTGGAGTTCAACCGCATCACCAGTGCGGGCAACTACGGCTGGCCGTACTGCACGGGCTCGAACACCACCAGCGAGACCTACAACGAGTGGAACTTCGCCACCAACAGCACCGGGCCCAAGTACAACTGCTCGGGCGGGCCGACCAACAACTCCTTCCGCAACACCGGCCTGACCACGCTGCCCGCGGCGAGGCCGGCATGGATCAAGTACGCGGGGGACTCCGGGTCTCCGCCGGAGTTCGGCTCCGGGTCGGAGTCGCCGATGGGCGGCCCGGTCTACCGTTTCGACCCGAACTCGAGCTCGGCCGTCAAGTTCCCTCAGACGCTCGACGGGCGGTTCTTCGCCGGTGAGTACGGCCGCCGCTGGATCAAGGCGATCGAGGTCAGGTCGGACGGCGGCTACGGGGAGATCTCCGCGTTCCCCTGGACCGGCACCCAGGTCATGGACATGGCCTTCGGCCCCGACGGCGCCCTCTACGTCCTGGACTACGGCACCGGAAGCAACAACCAGGCGCTGTATCGCATCGAGTACATCGGCAAGGCCAACCGCAACCCGATCGCCAAGGCGGCCGCCGACAAGACGTCGGGACCCGCTCCGCTGACGGTGAACTTCTCCTCGGCGGGCAGCTCCGACCCCGAGGGCGGCGCGCTGACGTACTCGTGGAACTTCGGCGACGGCACCACGTCGACCTCGGCGAACCCGAGCAAGACCTACAGCGCGAACGGCTCCTACACCGTGACCCTCACCGTTCGCGACCCTCAGGGGCTGACCGGAAGCGCGAACGTGCTCGTGAACGTCGGCAACACCGCCCCGACGGTGACACTGACCCTCCCGACCGACGGACAGCTGTTCTCCTTCGGGGACACCGTGCCGTTCCAGGTGAACGTCAGCGACCCTGAGGACGGCACGATCGACTGCAGCAAGGTCACCGTCACCTACTTCCTCGGCCACGACAGCCACAGCCACCAGATCACCTCCAAGAACGGCTGCTCCGGCTCCATCGCGGTGCCGATCGACGGGGAGCACGACTCCGCGGCCAACATCTACGGCGTCTTCCAGGCCTCCTACACCGACAACGGCGGCCTGACCACCACCAACACCCGTACGCTCCAGCCGCGTCACCGGCAGGCCGAGCACTTCGCCGCCCAGCAGGGCGTCCAGACGGCCGACCACACCACCGCCGAGGGCGGCAAGACGGCCGGCTACATCGACGACGGCGACTGGATCTCCTTCCAGCCGTACAACCTGAGCAACGCGACGAGGGTCACCGCCCGGGTGGCCTCGGCGGGCGTTGGCGGCCGGATCGAGGTGCGGGCCGGTTCGGCGACGGGCACGCTGCTGGGAACGGTGAACGTGGCGGCCACCGGAAGCTGGGACACCTTCGCCGACGTCTCGGCGAACCTCAGCGGCGCGCCGGCCGGTGCCACGACGCTGTACCTGGTCTTCCGCGGCGCGACGGGACAGGGCTACCTGTTCGACCTTGACGCCTTCACCTTCGACACCGGCACGGTGACCTCCCCGTCACCGTCCCCGTCCCCCTCTCCGTCTACGGGTACAGGCGCGTTGCGGAATGTGGCGTCGAGCCGGTGCCTGGACGTCAACGGCGCCTCCCAGACCAACGGCGCCTTGGCGCAGATCTGGGACTGCAACAGCGGTGCGAACCAGCAGTGGACCTCCACCGCCGCCAGTGAGCTGCGGGTCTACGGCAACAAGTGCCTGGACGTCAACGGTGCCGGCACCGCGGACGGCACCGCGGTGCTCATCTGGGACTGCAACGGCCAGAACAACCAGAAGTGGCGCCTCAACTCCGACGGCAGCATCACCGCCGTCGGGGCCAACAAGTGCCTGAACGTCACCGCGACCGCCAACGGCACCAAGGCGCAGATCGCGACGTGCAACGGCTCGAACAACCAGAAGTGGACCCGCGTCTAAGGCCGCCTGACCTCGACCGCACCACGCTCACCAATTGATGTGACGCCCGGCGCGACCCGCTTTCACCATCGAAAGGGGCCGCGCCGGGCGCCGCGACGGAAGGACGTCCATGCTCCGACATCTGATCCCCGCCGCGCTCGGCCGCGGCGCGGGGCACGACCGGAAGTCACCCATGCTGCGACGCTTGTCGGTGACCGCGCTCGCGCTCACCGCCGCCGCCGCGACGGTGATCCCCGCCATCCCGGCCGAGGCCGCCGCCTTCAAAGTGCTGGTGTTCTCCAAGACGGCCGCGTTCCGGCACGACTCGATCCCCGTCGGGATCCAGACCATCCGCGATCTGGGGGCCGCCAACGACTTCGCCGTCGACGCGACGGAGGACTCGAACACCTTCACCGCCTCCAACCTCGCGCAGTACAAGGCGGTGGTGTTCCTCAGCACCACCGGTGATGTGCTGAACGACAGCCAGCAGGCCGCCTTCCAGTCGTACGTGGACGGCGGAGGCGGTTATGTGGGTGTGCATTCGGCCTCCGACACCGAGTACGACTGGCCCTACTACGGGCAGCTGATGGGGGCCTGGTTCAACAACCACCCGGCGATCCAGCAGGCCACCGTACGGACCGAGGACCGGGCGAACGCCGCGACCTCTCACCTGGGGACGACCTGGACACGCACCGACGAGTGGTACAACTTCCGCACCAACCCCCGCGCGAACGTCCACGTGCTGCAGAACCTGAACGAGGCCAGCTACAGCGGCGGCAACATGGGCGACCACCCGATCACCTGGTGCCACCCCCAGTCGTCCGGCCGCGCGTTCTACACCGGCCTGGGCCACACCCAGGAGTCCTACGCCGACACGAACTTCCGCAAGCTGCTGCTCGGCGGCATCCGCTACGCGGCCAAGGCCGTCAACGCCGACTGTCGCCCGGAGAACGGGTACACGGCGCTGTACAACGGGTCGACGACGGGCTGGTCGCAGGTCGGGCCGGGGTCGTTCACCAACAGCGACTCCACGCTGACCTCCCAGGGCGGCATGGGCATGCTGTACTACGGCGCCAAGGAGTTCCACGCCTACTCCCTCAAGCTCGACTGGAAACTGACCGGTGACTCCAACTCGGGGGTGATCGTCGGGTTCCCGCCCACCAGCGACCCGCAGACGGCGCTCAACACCGGGTACGAGGTGCAGATCGACGCGACCGACACCCCGGACAAGACGACCGGCGCGGTCTACGGCGTCAAGTCGGCGGACATCGCCGCACGCGACGCGGCGCTCAACCCGCCGGGCCAGTGGAACACCTATGAGCTGCTGGTGGAGGGTGAGCGGCTGCAGGTGTTCCTGAACGGCACCAAGATCAACGACTTCACCAACGCCGACCCGGCACGCTCGCTCCAGCAGGGCTACATCGGCATCCAGAACCACGGGGCCGGCAACGAGGTGGCGTACCGCAACATCCGGATCAAGGAACTGACCAGCGTATCGCCTTCGCCTTCCCCGTCTCCGTCCCCGTCGCCCTCGCCCTCGCCCTCTCCGTCTACGGGTACGAGCGCGTTGCGGAATGTGGCGTCGAACCGCTGCCTGGACGTCAACGGCGCCTCGCAGAGCAACGGCGCGCTGGCGCAGATCTGGGACTGCAACGGTCAGAACAACCAGAAGTGGACCTCCACCGCCGCCGGTGAGCTGCGGGTCTACGGCAACAAGTGCCT